>NZ_DFRA01000024.1:0-4423 GCF_002378465.1 Empedobacter sp. UBA3475
TACCTAAATGCACTACGGGTTTAAAAAATATTTCTATTTATTTTGTTAAAATTAGTCAATAGCTTTGACAACCGCTTTTTCGGCTTCTTTTCTTGTCCCGTCGAAACCATCAACACCAGAAACAGTTGTGTATTTCAAGACAAATTTTTTCCCAGGATTCATTCTATTGTAAACAGACTGACACATTAACGTTGCTTCATGGAAACCACATAAAATCAATTTCAATTTTCCTGGATAAGTATTTACGTCTCCAATCGCGTAAATTCCTTCGATATTTGTTTGATAATCTAAAGCATTATTTACCTTGATTGCATTTTTATCAATCTCCAATCCCCAATTTGCAATAGGACCTAGTTTTGGAGAAAGACCAAACAATGGAATAAAATAATCTGTTTCAAGTTCAAAAGTTTCACCTTCTTTTTCAATTACCAAACTTTCCACTTTTCCTTCACCTTTGATTCCAGTAATTTCTGCAGGAGTGATTAAATTAATTTTTCCAGCTTTTTTCAATTCAATTACTTTATCAACAGAATCTAACGCTCCACGGAACTCATTTCTTCTGTGTACCAACGTAACTTCCGCAGCCACATCAGCCAAGAAAATCGACCAATCCAAAGCAGAATCTCCACCACCAGCAATTACGATTTTTTTATCACGGAACAGTTCAGGATTTTTTACAAAATACTCCACTCCGTTTTCTTCATACGCTTCGATGTTTTCGATAATTGGCTTACGAGGCTCAAAAGATCCAAGACCACCAGCAATGGCAACCGCTTTTCCTTGTACTTGCGTTCCTTTATTTGTTGTTACAATAAAAGTTCCGTCTTCTTGCTTATCAATTGTTGCAGCTTGTTCGTTTAATGTAAAACCTGGCTCAAATTGTTTGATTTGCTCCATTAAATTGTCAATCAATTCACCTGCACCAACAGAAGGATAACCAGGAATATCAAAAATTGGTTTTTTTGGATACAATTCTGTCAATTGCCCTCCAGGTTGAGGAAGAGCATCAATAATATGACATCTCATTTTTAATAAACCTGCTTCGAAAACGGCAAAAAGACCAGTTGGTCCAGCTCCGATTATAACTATATCTGTTTGAATCATTTTTTTGAATTTTATTTAGAACGTTATTAAATTGAATGCAAATTTAATGAATTTGAAAGGATTAATCGATGATTATCATCAGAAGTCTAATAATATTTATTGATAATAAAAAAGACAAATTCAATAATGAATTTGTCTTTTGAATTTGTAGCGAAGAGCAGAATCGAACTGCCGACCTCAGGGTTATGAATCCTGCGCTCTAACCATCTGAGCTACCTCGCCTTGTTTTTAGTGGTGCAAATATAAGAGGTTATTTTCGATTAAAACAAATCTTTTTTGAAATATTTTCAATAAAAAGTCGCTTAAATAGGCTAATCAATTGAATTTCATTAAAATTAAAATCACATTTTTTTTAAGAAAATATCATCCACAAAAAAATCCTCAAGTAAAACTTGAGGATTTTGATATTTTATCTATTTTTCTACTTACGCTAAAGCATTTTTGATACGTGTCATTGCTTCTTTCAACTCTTCTACAGACGCCGCATACGAGATACGAATACAATTTTTAGACCCGAAAGCCGAACCAGAAACAACTGCAACTTGTGCATGCTCTAATAAATATAAAGCTAAATCATCTGCATTGTTAATTGTAACGCCATTGTATGTATTTCCGAAAGTTGCCGTAACATCTGGAAATAAATAGAAAGCTCCTTTTGGTTCGTTTACTTTGAACGTTGGAATTTCTCTTGCCCAACCTAACATCAATTCACGACGTTCTGCAAACGCATCAACCATGTATTGAACAGAACTTGGATCTGCTTCTAAAGCCGTAATTGCAGCACGTTGAGCGATAGACGTTGCTCCCGAAGTCACTTGTCCTTGTAACGTTTCGCATGCTTTTGCTAACCAAGCTGGCGCTCCAATGAAACCAATTCTCCAACCTGTCATTGCGAAAGCTTTTGCTAAACCATTTACAGTTACTGTTTGATTATAAACTTCTGGGAAAGATGCAATCGAAACATTTTTTTCTCCGTAAACAATGTGCTCATAAATTTCGTCCGAAATAATAATCACATCTGGATATTTTGCTAAAACCTCAGCCAAACCTTTCAATTCTTCTCTTGTGTAAACTGATCCTGACGGATTACAAGGAGATGAATAAATAATAGCACGAGTTTTATCTGTAATTGCAGCTTCTAACTGTGCTGGTGTAATTTTGAAATCAGCTTCTAAAGTTCCTTCCACAAAAACTGGCGTTCCTCCTGATAATTCTACGATATCTGAATAAGAAACCCAATAAGGTGTTGGAATAATTACTTCAGTTCCTTCGTCTACAATTGCTTGTAAAACATTATAAATAGATTGTTTTGCTCCAGTAGAAACAACAACTTGATTTGCTGTATATTCAATATTGTTATCACGTTTAAACTTCTTACAAATTGTTTCCTTCAAATCTGCATACCCTGCAATTGGAGGATATCCTGAATAATTTTCGTCGATAGCTTTTTTAGCTGCCTCCTTGATAAAATCTGGTGTATTGAAATCTGGTTCTCCAATACTTAAACTAATCACATCGATTCCTTGTGATTTTAATTCTCTTGCTTTCGCAGACATTGCAATAGTTGCAGATGGTTTCAAATTCTGTAAACGCTTTGAAAGTTGCATAATATTTGTGTGTTATTTGTAATGTAACAATTTATTATTGCGAAGATACTTTTTTCTCCGTAGAATTTTGTTACTTTTAATCATTAAAAATCTAAGAATAAAATAAAAAATTATGGCTGAAATTACATTCAAAGGAAATCCTATTCATACAGGCGGAGATTTACCTATAATTGGTGAAAAAGCGCCGATTTTTGCTTTAACAGCAGGAGATTTAAGCGACAAAACATTGGCTGATTATGCTGGAAAAAATGTTGTTTTAAATATTTTTCCAAGTGTTGACACTGGTGTTTGTGCGCAATCTGTACGAACTTTTAACAAAGAAGTTTCTTCTGCTGCAAATACAGTTGTGTTATGTATTTCGAAAGATTTACCTTTCGCTTTATCTCGTTTTTGTGCTGCCGAAGGTTTGGATAATGTAGTCACTTTATCTGATTTCAAAAATGAAGAATTCGCAAATGCTTATGGTGTTAAAATGGTTGATGGACCATTAAATGGATTATTATCTCGCGCAGTTGTAGTAATTAATCCAAATGGAGAAGTTGCTTATGCAGAACAAGTTCCTGAAATTGGACAAGAACCAGATTACACACATGCTTTAGCTGCAATTAAGTAATCAAAATAAAAAAAAGCGTTACCCGAAAAGTAACGCTTTTTGTTTTGACTATTTTGTGTAAGATAAACTACTTCGCAAACTGAGCAGCTAATTTTTCTGCTTTTTTAGATTCTGAATAATCATAGAATCCTTCTCCAGATTTTACTCCTTTTTTACCAGCAGTTACCATGTTAACTAACAATGGACAAGGTGCATATTTAGGATTTTTGAAACCATCGTACAACACTTCTAAGATTGATAAACAAACGTCTAAACCGATAAAATCTGCTAATTGTAATGGTCCCATTGGATGAGCCATACCTAATTTCATTACTTCGTCAATTTCTTTCACGCCCGCAACTCCTTCATATAAAGAATAAATTGCTTCGTTAATCATTGGCATTAAAATACGATTGGCGATAAAACCTGGATAATCATTCACTTCAACTGGAACTTTTCCTAATTTTTCTGACATTTCCATAATCGCTTTCGTTACTTCGTCTGTTGTATCGTAACCACGAATAATTTCAACCAATTTCATCATCGGAACTGGATTCATGAAATGCATTCCAATCACTTGTTTTGGACGACTTGTAACAGACGCAATTTTTGTAATCGAAATAGAAGAAGTATTAGACGCTAAAATTGCATTTGCTGGCGCAGCTTCATCAATTTGTTTGAAGATTTTCAATTTCAAATCTAAATTTTCTGTTGCAGCTTCTACAACTAAATCCGCATTTTTTACCGCTTCCGCAGTATCTGTAAATGTTGTAATATTATTTAAAGTTGCTGTTTTGTCAGCTTCCGTAATTTTTTCTTTGGCGATCATACGCTCCAAATTTCCAGCGATTGTTTTCAATCCACGCTCCAAACTATCTTGAGAAACGTCAACCAAATTCACTGCAAATCCTGATTGTGCGAAAACGTGAGCAATTCCATTCCCCATCGTTCCAGCTCCAATAACTGTAATGTTTTTCATCTTTTTGTATGTTTGTTTTTATTATTTATTTTTTTTCGAGATTCGAAGTTCGAAATGAGTTTTGCGAAATTTGATTTTTCAGAATGAGAAGCTGAAATGAATTCAGCTTGACAAATTTTCGTCATTCTGATTTCTATGACA
>NZ_DFRA01000056.1:0-12314 GCF_002378465.1 Empedobacter sp. UBA3475
CCTAAAAACAAGCGAACATCCAAGCAATTGCTACAATAGCGAATCAATGCTCTGTCGCTATTGATATTATTCAAATAACCCACTAACAATATTTTAAAAAACACCACAGGATCTATACTTTCTTGACCTTGAGTACCGTAATATTTTTGAGTGGATTTGTACAGAAAATGTAAATCTAGTTCGTGATTAACGCATCGATAAAAGTTATCAAACGGTACTAACCGATCTAAACTTAATTCATAAAAAAGTTGTGGAGTAAATTCTTTTCGTCCTTGCATACAACAAAATACGAAAAATTAGTCTATTTTAGAGTTCTGCAACAAGCACATCGCATTAACAAAATAACGAGTTTCAACTAAATAAAAATCCTTGTCAAGGTTTAGAACTTTGACAAGGATTTTTTTATGTATCAATTAAAATAATAAAAACTGAACGGGTTTGATTAAATATCTAAAAACGAAAGATTACTCTTCCCATTCTTCTTTTATTTGTCGCGCTTCATAATCTGCAACCATTTCTGCTTCATAATCTACTTTTTCTCCTTTTGAGAATCTACGAATTGCACTATCGAATAATGAATAAACCACAGGAACGATAATTAAGGTTAGGAATAATGATGACACTAAACCACCAATAATTACCCATGCTAAACCATTGTTCATCTCCGCTCCTGCTCCTTTTGCTAAGGCAATCGGAATCATACCGAAAACCATCGCAATTGTTGTCATCAAAATTGGACGAAGACGCGCATGATTAGCTTGTACTAAAGCATTGTGAGTAGTTTCGCCAGCTTCTTTTCTATGATTGGTAAAGTCGACCAATAAAATCGCATTTTTACACACCAAACCAATCAACATAATCATTCCGAGAATCGTGAAAATATTCAATGAATTGTTTGTTAATGCTAATACTACGAAAACTCCGATTAAAGATAATGGAATCGAAAACAATACCACGAAAGGATAAATAAACGAGTCGTACAAAGCAACCATTACCAAGTAAACCAAGATAATTGCAGCTAATAATGCGTAACCTAATGTACCAAAACCTTCGGATTGATTTTCTTCATCTCCACCCCAAACATAAGAAACACCAGTTGGTTTCTTATTGTCAATTTTGTTCAAACTTTCCTTGAAATCAGTTACAATATCACCTGTTGTACGACCAACCGATTGTGCTTGAACCGTTACAGAAGGCGTTTTATCACGACGTTCTAAGAAACTTGGACCTGAACTTTGCATAACCGTTGCAAATTGATCCAATCGGATTTGTTGTCCTTTATCATTCACAAAAATTAAGCTACGAACATCATCAATATTAGAACGATTGAAATCATTGTATTGAATATTAATATCATATTCGTATTCACCAGCACGGAATTTACCATCTGTATTTCCAGAGAAAGCCGTTTGCATGGTTAAACCAACCGTTTGAAGATTCAATCCTAAAGAAGACATTTTATCACGATCAACTTGCACATTAATTTCAGGATTACCTGCTTCTGTTGTTAATTTCACTTCCGAAGAACCTTTGATTTGTTCTAATTCGTGCTTCGCTAACTCAGCAAATTTCATCGCGCTTTCTAAATTTGGACCAGTCACAACCAACGCAATTGGCGCTTGCTCTGCTCCGATCAAACCAACTGGAACAGTTTTCACTTTTACTCCAACCAATTCTTTTTCTAATTCGCGTTTTACTTTCGCTGCATAAATAAACGAATTGTCTTCACGCTCTGATTTATCATTTAGAATAACATCAATCTCCGACTTATAAGCTGTTGCTTGCGCCGCTCCAAAACCTTCGGAACTTTGACCAACCGTCGTAATCATATCAACAACTTCTTTTTTACCACGTAAAAATTTCTCTGCTTTTTGTGTTACAAAGTTTGACTCTTCTATTGTTGCGTCTTTTGGTAATTCCATCTGAACCAAGAATTCTCCTTTATCTGTTTTTGGGAAAAATTCTCCACCAATGTATTTTCCTCCCATTAAGATGGCAATTGTTCCAAATAAAAGAATGAAAACGCCAATAAAAACACCAATTCTTCGAACAGTTGATTTTAAACACCATTCTAACATATCAGAAATGAAATGCGTGAATTTTGTTAATTGTTTTTCGAACCAAAGAATAAATTTTTCGAAAATATTTTTCCCTGTGATATGCTCTAATTTCCCAAAACGAGATGATAACCAAGGTACAATTGTAAACGATGACAATAAGGATAATAAAGTTGCAATAACTACGGTAACACAGAATTGAGAAATAACGTTAGAAACCAAACCTGTACTCATTGCAATTGGTAAGAAAACCACTACAATTACCAATGTAATCGCAGTTACAGTAAATCCAATTTCTTTTGCTCCGTCATACGATGCTCTAATTTTCGATTTTCCCATCTCCATATGACGGTAAATATTCTCCAAAACTACAATCGCATCATCCACCAAAATTCCCACAACAAGTGATAAACCAAGTAACGACATCAAGTTTAAAGTATAACCCATCAAATACATTCCGATAAACGTTGCGATTAACGAAGCTGGAATAGAAACCATTACAATAAAGGCATTACGAATACTATGTAAAAACAAAAGCATCACAATTGCAACCAACACAACGGCTAAAACTAAATCGAAAATAACGTGATCTGCAGCTGCTAAAGTAAAATCAGACGTATCATTTACAATCTGAATTTTAAGTCCTTCTTTGCTATAATCAGCTTCAACTTTTTTGATGGTTTCTTTCATCAATTCAGAAACAGCCACCGCATTTGCATCAGATTGTTTTACAACCTGAACAATAATCGCTGAACTCTGATTAACACGTGCTATTTTTTCTACTTCTTTTTGAGAATCTTGCACAAAAGCAACTTCTGACAAACGAACTTGAATGCCATTATTCGAAGAAATCACTAAATTATTTAATTCATCAACCGATTTATATTTTCCCGAAAGACGAATAATTGTCGAATTTTCACGCGTTTTTACACTTCCTGTTGGGAAATCTAAATTCGATGTCAAAATTGCTTGTTGAACTTGAGGCACAGATAATCCGTAACCTTTCAATTTCAAAGGATCTAAACTTACCTGAATTTCACGTTCTTGTCCTCCAATCAAATTTACTTGCGCAACACCTGTTACACGTGATAAAACTGGTTCTACTTTTTTATCCAATAAATCATACAAATCTTTTTCTGTCAACTTATCAGACGTTACACCAGCTGTAATAATCGGTAAATCACTCAACGAGAATTTCGTCAACGAAGGCGGGTCGACATCATCTGGTAAATCTTTTTCGATTGCGTTAATCTTACGTTGCGCATCATTCAGCGCTAAATCTGCATTTGCATCAGAATTTAACGTCACCATCACAACCGATAAACTTTCGTATGATTTCGATTCTACTTTCTTTACATTTTCTAAGGCTGCAACCGCATCCTCTATCTTTTTGGTTACAGAATTTTCAACTTCGTTTGGAGAAGCTCCAGGATAAACTGTTGAAATCGTAACGACATTCGTTTCAAATTTTGGGATTAATTCGTATCCCATTTGCGTATAACTAAACAATCCTCCCAAAGTCAAAATCGTGAATAACACGATAATCATTGTAGGTCGTTTAATTGATATTTCTGCTATTTTCATGGAAAAACTACTCTTATTTTACAACTTTCACTTTCGTTCCATCTTTCAGATTAATCTGACCACTTGTTACGATTTCAGCTCCATCTTTTAATCCGCTGATAATTTCAACTTCAGTTCCAACCGTTTTCCCAATCACAACTTTCGTTAATTTTGCTGTATTATTTTCAACCACGAAAACTTGTCCAGAACTAATTCCGTTCACAAACGCATTCGCAGGAACAACTAATACATTTTTCCCTGCATTAACATCATCTTTTGTAGAGAAAACTGCCGTTCCATACATACCAGCTTTTAAACCAGAATTATTTGAAACTTGAATTTCCACAGGAAAATTTAATGAAGCATCTGCTTTAGGTGCGATAAAAGAAATTTTTCCTGCAAATTCTTGATCTGGAAAAACACTCGCCAACACTTTGATGGTTTGACCAACTTTAAGATTGACAACCTCAGCTTCTGTTACTGTAACTTGTAATTTTAATTTTGATACATTTACAATATCAAACATTTGAGAACCTGGTGCTACTACAGATCCTGGCTCGATATAACGTTTGTTGATTACACCAGAAATCGTTGCTTTTACATTCGTATCACGCACACGCAAATTTTGCGCAGAAACCGCTGCTCTTGCATTTTTTAATTGCAAACGCGAATTATCTAATTGTTGCTTTGTTACACCTCCCGTTTTATAAGCATTTTCGTAACGTTGATTGTCAATAATTGCATTTTGAAGATTATTTTGCGCTTGCGTAACATCAACTTCAATTGCATCTTTTTTGATTGTTGCCAATGTTTGACCAACAGAAACATAACTCCCTTCATCAACCAAAACACGGACAATTCGACCAGAAATTTCCGAAGGAAAACTCATTTCCTGAAATGGCGCAAATGTACCATTTGACGTATAATCTGTATTTAAACTTTGAAAATTAGCTTTAATCGTTTTTACCACAACATCGTCATTAGCCGCATTTACGATTGCTACCTCTTCTTCTTGTTTCGCTTTATTATTTTTGATAATGTAAATTGCACCACCAATCAAACCGGCTGCAATTAATATATAAAGTAAAGTTTTTACTGATTTCATAAAATCGGTTCTATTATTGAATTAATGTTTTTAAATCTCCTTTTGCTTTGATTAATGCGATTTCGGCAATTTTATATTCTAACAAAGCATTTGAGTAATTATTTCGAGCATCTGTCAACGCATTTTCAGCATCTAAAATCTCTGTCAAATTTGCCAAACCTTGTTGGTAATTATTTTGAGTATTTGATAAAACTTTCTCCGCCAAACTCACGTTTTCTTCTTGAATATCGACACTTTTCAATGCATTTTCAATTTGCGCTTTTGCATTTTGATATTCTAAACTCAAACCAAGTTTTGTGTCATTCATTTGTTCTTCGATATCCAACAAATCAATTTCTGCTTGATTAATTTTTGCTTTTGTAGCTCCACCAGAAAAAATCGGAACTTTAACACTCAAACCAATCGAAGCCAAATCTGACCAGATGTAACTTTTCGAAGTAATAAATTTTTCACCAAAACCTTGCAATCCATAATTTCCAGCTAAACCAACAGTTGGATATAAATTTGCTCGCTCCGCTTCTTTCGCAAAACCTAACAATTCTTTTTGTTTCGATAAAACTTTAAATTCGGTTCTATTTTCAACATCTATTTGATCTTCCAACAAAACTAAATTTGGCGTAATTGTTTCTTCTGTTAAGCTAATTGGTTGCTCAATTGGATAACCCATATAGAATTTCAACGCATTTTTGTTGATTTCAACTGCATTTACCAACTGTTGACGCGAAGAAGAAATATTATTTAATTGCACAACAATTCGGTCTAAATCAATTGGTTTTGCCAAACCATTATCCACTAAACTTTTGATTACATTTCGAACTTTATTTGTGTTTTCGTAACTTTTTTCAATCGTTTTTAATTTTTCTTCTTGAATAAAAACTTGATAATACGCATTTGCTACACGCTCAATAATTTGTTCGTCTGTTAAATCTGCATTCACCTGATAGAATTCGCGTGTTGTTTTCGCCGCTTTCAAACCTGTAAAAACACGTTGATCGAACAATGTTTGATTTACCGTAACACCTAAACTCGAATTCCATGGTTGTCCCATTTTAATCACAGTTGTTTGTCCTCCCATTGTCAACGCCATTTCTTGTACAATTGGGTTATACTGCAAACCTGCATTCGCATTCACTTGCGGCAAAGCTCCTGCTCTGGCTTCATCAATTTTGTATTCGGCTTTTTTGATTGCCAAATCTGCACGTTTTGCATCTGCTTTGTTTTCTAACGCAAAATTTACTGCATCTTTAAGTGCTATAATTTCTTGCGCATTTGCAGAACTCATCAACGCTACAATCGCTATAGAAAGTAATTGTTTTAACCTTTTCATTGATATATTAATTATTAAAAAGTGTATTGAGAATAATTTCTTTTCGATCAGAAAGAATACGTTTGAAATCTTCGTAGCTCAATTTCAAATCCAATTGAAGAAGTGGACGAATTGTAAACGGATAATTGACCAACGAAATCATGTTTAACAAAAACTGAAGTGGTTCCATCTTTTTTATCGTTCCTTTTTCCATTTCTTCCTCTAATCTTTCGTAAAAAACATTTACAACGACATCCAAATCATCTTTCATTAACTTAGAACACATTGTATTATTTTTATTCATTTCGGTAACGATGTAGGTTTCCAAATATGGATATTTGATTGATGTTGCAATAGAATCCTCTATAAATTCGCCAATCATTTCTTTGATATCACGATTTCTATCAAAAATAGCGCGCGATTTTTCATTACTTACACGCGTAGCTTCCTCGTAAATAATACTAATTAAATTGTTTCGCGATCTGAAATAATAATTAATCAATGTTCTATTCACTTTCGCTTCATCAGCTATTTCTTGCGTAGTTGCATGAAATCTACCTTCGGCAAAAAACATTCTTTTCGCTGTTTCTTTGATTAATTCTTCTGTATCGTCTTTCATATCTGTGCGGCTTTTTTATTTTGACAAAATTATCAAACAAAATTATTAATATATTTCGTTAATCCAAATAGTTAAACATTATTTTTATAAAAATTGGTGAAAATCATAAAGATTACCGAACTGATTATCCGTAAATTTGCTTGATGAAAGAACAATATGATTTGATAATTGTAGGTGCTGGACCAATTGGTTTGGCTTGTGCAATAGAAGCGAAAAGAAACAATCTTTCTTATTTAATTATTGAAAAAGGTGCTTTGACAAATAGTTTGTACAACTATCCTTTGTATATGACATTTTTTTCGACTGCCGAACGATTAGAAATTGGAGAAATTCCGTTCAATTGTATTGCGCCAAAACCTGGTCGACAAGAGGCGTTAGAATATTATCGAAACATTCATAAATATTTCAAATTCAATCTAAATCTATACGAAGAAGTTGAAACGATTAATAAAGTTGAAACAAATCATTTCGAAGTTAAAACATCAAAAAATAACTATTCAACTAACAATATAGTCCTTGCAACTGGTTTTTATGACATTCCAAACTTAATGAATATTGAAGGTGAAAATTTGCCAAAAGTTCATCATTATTACAAGGAAGCTCACCCTTATTCTTTTCAGAACGTAGTGGTTGTTGGAGCGAATAATTCTTCTGTTGATGCAGCTTTAGAATGTTATCGAAAAGGTGCAAATGTAACAATGGTGATTCGCGGAGAAGGTTTTACGCATCGACTAAAATATTGGGTTCGTCCAGATATCGAAAATCGAATTGCAGAAGGAAGTATCAAAGCTTATTTCAACTCGAATATTACTTCTATTGACGAAAATCAAGTTCATATCAAAACACCAGAAGGTGATATTTCAATTGAAAATGATACCGTTTTAGCTTTAACTGGTTATCATCCAAATTTCAATTTTTTGGAGAACTGTGGAATAACTTTCAGTGATGATGAATTGAAAACACCAACTTACAATCCCGAAACAATGGAAACAAATGTGGATGGTTTATATTTGGCAGGCGTTGTTTGTGGTGGTATGTTGACAAATATTTGGTTTATTGAAAATTCGCGCGTACATGCACAGCAAATTGTTGAGGCAATTTTAGCAAAAAATAATAAATAAAAGTTTCTGTATTAATCAGAAAATAAAAATAAAAATAAAAATAACATGAAAGACCTTTTCGGACAGGCAATTTTAGATTATCAAACCAATCATTCGCCCGAAGATCTCTATACCGAAACATCAATTTCAGAGTTAGATGTGATGCCAATTGATTATCTTTTTCGAGAGTATGATGACATGCCTCCTCTAGAGCAAAAAACACTTGATTTGTCAAAAGGAAAAATATTGGATGTTGGTTGTGGAGCAGGTTCTCATTCACTTTATTTGCAAGAAAAAAGTTCAGATGTTTTAGCGATTGATATTTCTCCAAAAGCGATTGAAGCTTGTTTGTTGAGAGGAATTAAAAATGCAAAAGTTCAGAATTTCCTTGAAATCAATGAAGCTGAGAAATTTGATACGATTCTATTTTTGATGAACGGAACTGGAATTTTTCAGAATTTAGTTTTAATTAATGTTTTCTTGGATAAAATCAAAAATTTATTAACCGAGAATGGTCAAGTTTTGATTGATGGAACCGACATTATTTATATGTTTGATGAAGACGAAGATGGTGGAAAATGGATTCCGAGTAATGGAAATTACTATGGTGAATTAGATTTTACGGTTCATTATAAAGGCGAGCAAGAAGAACCTATTCAATGGTTGTATTTGGATTTTGACACGTTAAAAAATGCGTGCGAATATCATAAACTAAAATGTACAAAAATAAAAACCGAAGGAGATTCTTATTTAGCAAAAATTACTTTGTAAAATATCGTTTCGATAATAAAATACAAACTCATTAGTTCATTAGAATTAGTGAGTTTTTTTTTATTCTCAAACAAAATTGATAATGATATAAAGTTAATCAATAGTTGAACAATTAATTATCTTTTAAAAAATTCTTAAATTAGTGGAGATTAAACGCAATTTATGGAAGAACACTTGCCAAAACTCATTACCGATCTTGGATTAATTCTATGTGTAGGCGCTGTGACGACGCTTATTTTCAAACGCATCAACCAACCTCTTGTTTTAGGTTATATTATTGCTGGTTTTTTGGTTGGACCGCATTTCGAATATATTCCGTCCGTTGTAGAAGAACATAATGTGGAGATTTGGGCGAAGATTGGTGTTATATTTTTGCTTTTTAGTCTTGGTCTCGAATTTAGTTTCAAAAAATTACTCAATGTTGGTGGTTCTGCCTCCATCACTGCGATTGTCGAAATCATTTGTATTGTAACCGTTGGTTATTTTGTTGGTCGATTTATGAATTGGTCGACAATGGATAGTATTTTCCTCGGCGGTTTATTAGCAAGTTCCTCTACAACCATTATTATTAGAGCATTTGATGAATTAGGATTGAAACGAAAGAAATTCGCGAATGTCGTTTTCGGAATTTTAATTGTAGAAGATATTGTGGTCATTTTATTAATGGTTATGCTTTCTACTATGGCGGTTAGCCAGCATTTTAACGGAGCAGAAATGATTAATTCTTTCGTTAAATTAGGTTTCTTTTTAGCGGTTTGGTTTATTGGAGGAATTTTTATTATTCCAACTTTTTTACGTTCAATTAAGAACTATTTAGATGATGAAACTTTACTAATTATCTCAATTGGGTTATGTCTTGGAATGGTTTATATCGCGGATAGTGCTGGGTTTTCTATAGAATTAGGTGCATTTGTAATGGGGTCTATTCTAGCTGAAACTGTTTATGCAGAAAAAATCGAACATAATTTTCAATCTGTAAAAAATTTATTTGCTACAATCTTCTTTATTTCTATTGGAATGATGATTGATCCTGTTTCAATGTACGAACACAAATGGGCAATTTTAATTGTAACATTGCTGACGATTTTTGGAAAGTT
This sequence comes from Empedobacter sp. UBA3475, assembly GCF_002378465.1. NCBI lineage: Bacteria > Pseudomonadati > Bacteroidota > Flavobacteriia > Flavobacteriales > Weeksellaceae > Empedobacter > Empedobacter sp. UBA3475. The sequence continues at coordinate 9,619 of NZ_DFRA01000056.1, forward strand.
AATTTTTACCACTTTAGGTGCTATAATTTCAGGACAACCGCTAAAACAGTCCGTACAAGTAGGAATGAGTATGGCACAAATTGGTGAATTTGCTTTCATCGTTGCTGGTTTGGGACTTTCTCCTGGCGTAACAAGCGACTTCTTATTTCCTGTTGCAGTCGGTGTTTCGGCAATTACAACATTTACTACACCTTATTTAATAAAATCATCTGACAAAGTTTATACTTTATTGGAAAAAGTTCTTCCACAAAAATTTATTCAAGGTGTTGAAAATTATTCATCTGATACACAACACATTCAAAACGAAAATAAATGGAATAAAATCATCAAACAAACAGTTTCTACAATTTTTATCAATGGAATAATCATTATCGCAATCACATTGATTATCAAAAGCTACGTTTTATTCTTATTAACCGATTGGTTTACCTATTTTGGCGCAAGTTTGGTTAGCCTTACATTGACATTTGTATTGTGTATTCCATTTATTTGGGCAATTATTGGAAATCGACCAAAAAGAGAAATTATTGGAGAGTTTTGGGATGAATCTAATTATAATCGTGCACCAATTATCGCGATTATTTCTATCCGTTTAACTTTAGTTGTAGTTGCTGTAATTTTTATTTATAATCAATTTTTTTCAAGCACAATTGCCTCAATTGTATTAGTTATTGGATTATTGATTACAATGTATTTTCTTTCAAAATATTTCAATCAATTTTACAATTATATTCAAACAAAATTCATTTATAACTTAAATGAACGTGAAATTTTGACTAAAAAAATTGAAGAGAAAAAGAAACAAGATAAATTTCAATATACTTGGGATAATACGCATATTTCGGATATGATTGTTCCGCAAAATGCCAATTTTATTGGTGTTTTTTTGGGTGAATTGGATTGGCGAACAAAATTTCAGATCAATATTGCCTATATCAAACGTGGCGATCGAATTATTCAGACTCCAAATTCTGAATCAGTTTTATATCCTTTCGATAAAATTGGAATTATTGGAACGGATGAACATATTCAACGATTTGAGAAGTATTTGCAAATTATTGGTGAAACTCCTCCAGAAAATAATGATCTTAAAAATACAGATAATTTTACGTTGGATAAAGTAGTTATTCCGAATGATTTTTGTGTTTTGGAGCATAAATCGATTGGCTGGGTAAAAGATACGGCAAAAGGAATTGTGGTTTCGATAGAGCGCGATGGAAAAATGATTCACAATCCTGATCGAAATGTACCAATTGAATTGGGCGATTATTTGACAATTGTTGCCGATAAGAAAAACTTAAAAAACTTTATTCAAGAGTATCATTTAAAATAAAGCGAGTAATTTTGCAAGATGCAGCGTAAGATTATTCACATCGATATGGACGCTTTTTATGCTTCTGTTGAACAACGAGATTTCCCCGAATTAAGAGGGAAATGCATTGCTGTTGGCGGAAATGAAGAACGTGGTGTGATTGCTACCGCTAGTTACGAAGCTAGAAAATATGGCGTCGGCTCTGCAATGTCTTCTGTTGTTGCAAAACGCAAATGTCCACATTTGATATTTGTAAAACCTCGATTTCAAGTTTATAAAGAAGTTTCGAATCAAATTCGTGAAATATTTCTTGAATATACTGATTTGGTTGAACCTTTATCTTTGGATGAAGCTTTTTTGGATGTAACAATTAACCATAAAGACATCGAAATCGCCACAGATATTGCAAACGAAATCAAACAAAAAATAAAGGAACGAACAGATTTGACTGCTTCTGCAGGTGTTTCTTTCAATAAATTTTTAGCTAAAATTGCTTCGGATTATAACAAACCTGATGGACTTTATGTGATTACGCCTAAAATGTCTGAAAATTTTATTGATCAATTACCAATCAAAAAATTTCATGGAATTGGAAAAGTAACTGCCGAACGTATGCAAATGATGGGCATTCATACAGGTTTGGACTTGAAAAACCTAGAATTAGAAAAACTGTTACGGGAATTCGGGAAATCAGGTAAATACTATTACAATATTGTTAGAGGATTAGATTTTAGAGAGGTCAACCCTACTCGATTGCGAAAATCATCTGGTTCAGAAACAACTTTTAGCAAAGATTTAGAAACATTAGAAGAAATGCAAATTGCTTTATTTCCACTAATAGAAGATGTTTGGAACTTTTCTTTAAAAACATCAATTTATGGAAGAACAATTACTGTAAAAATAAAACACAATGATTTTTCGGTTACTACAAAAAGTAAATCAGCATCATTTCCAGTTAAAAATAGAGAACTTTTTGATCTTATTTGTTATGATTTATTAAGTGAAGGTTACTCCTTAGAAAAACCAGTTCGACTATTAGGTGTTGCTATCTCTAATTTATCCAATAATCAAAAAAAATTCGGAACTCAACTAGAAATTCCATTTAGAGAAACTATATAAAATCTTCAATATAATTTATCTTTAATAAGATATGACAAAATCAACTTTTACCATTGTTTATCAAACAAAAGTATGTTCTAATAAATTAATAAAATATGGTAAAACGAGGAACGGCAAACAACGTTATAAACGAGCTAATTATAAATTGTAATATTTTTTAAGTAAAAAAAACTAATATTTTAGATTTTTAAAAACATTATTATAACTTAAATCATATCCTAATTTTTGTATATTAGCATTAGAGTTGTAATCTTCCCCTTGTTAA
>NZ_DFRA01000059.1:0-16258 GCF_002378465.1 Empedobacter sp. UBA3475
TAACAAGGGGAAGATTACAGATGCTGCCCCCAAACAATCCCACTAATCATCAACAATAAAAAGTAAAATATCTTTTTCATACGTCTTTCGTCAACTATTTTTAGAATAACGCAATTTACTTTAGAATATTCTATCAACCATAATGTTTCTAATTTTCGTGAGATAAACTATCTTTGCAACCTGAAAATTTGATTAAGATGTCTTTAGAACAAGAAATAAATAAAAGAAAAACCTTTGGAATTATCGCCCATCCCGATGCTGGTAAAACAACTTTAACAGAGAAGTTATTACTTTTTGGAGGCGCAATTCAAGAAGCTGGTGCCGTAAAAAGTAACAAAATTAAAAAAGGAGCAACTTCCGATTTTATGGAAATTGAACGCCAACGTGGTATTTCGGTTGCTACTTCAGTTTTAGCATTCGAATATAAAGGAAAAAAGATTAATATCTTAGATACGCCTGGTCACAAGGATTTCGCCGAAGACACTTTCCGTACACTAACTGCCGTAGATTCTGCGATTGTGGTAATCGACGTTGCAAAAGGGGTTGAGGAACAAACAATCAAATTGGTAGAAGTTTGTCGTATGCGCAAAATTCCGATGTTGGTTTTCATTAACAAAATGGACCGCGAAGGAAAAGATGCGTTTGATTTAATGGACGAAGTAGAACAAAAACTAGACTTACAAGTTACACCACTTTCTTGGCCGATTGGTATTGGAGCAACTTTCAAAGGAATTTATAATATTTGGGAGAAAAACATCAATATTTTTTCTGGAGATAATAAACAAAAAATTTCTGAAACAACGAAAGTTGAGGATTTATCAAGTCCAGATTTAGACACATTAATTGGAACAACTTACGCCGAAAATCTTCGTAATGAGATTGATTTAATTGACGGAGTTTATCCAGAATTTGATATGCAAGAATATATGGACGGAAATTTACAACCTGTATTTTTCGGTTCTGCTCTTAATAATTTTGGTGTTCGCGAATTGTTAGACGCTTTCGTTGATATTGCACCAACTCCACAATCTAAAGAAACAGATTTGAGAATTGTCGAACCTTATGAAAATAAATTTTCTGGCTTCGTGTTCAAAATTCATGCGAATATGGATCCGAAACACCGCGACCGTTTAGCCTTTATCAAAATCGTTTCTGGTAAATTTGAACGTAATACCAACTATTTCCACGTTCGCCAAGGTAAAAACATGAAATTCGCTGCGCCAAATGCTTTCTTTGCTGATAAAAAAGAAGTGGTTGATGAATCGTTTGCGGGTGATATCGTTGGTTTACACGATACAGGAAACTTTAGAATTGGTGATACGTTGACAGAAGGTGAAAAATTTTCTTTCAAAGGAATTCCAGCTTTCTCCCCAGAACATTTCCGTTACATCAACAATGCTGATCCAATGAAAGCAAAACAATTGGAAAAAGGAATTGATCAATTAATGGACGAAGGTGTTGCGCAGTTATTTACATTAGAAATGAATAATCGTAAAGTTATCGGAACCGTTGGTGCACTGCAATATGAGGTTATCCAATATCGTTTGGAGCACGAATATGGTGCAAAAGCAACGTACGAACCTTTCTCTGTTCACAAAGCGTGTTGGGTAGAAGTTGAAGATGAAAAATCAGAAGAATTCTTAGAATTCAAACGTGTTAAACAACGTTATTTAGCAAGAGATAAATTCAATCAATTGGTATTTTTAGCAGATTCTGCTTTTACAATTCAAATGACGCAAGATAAATTTCCGTCAGTGAAATTACATTTTGTAAGTGAGTTTTAAATTTTGGTCAGATAATTGAATTAACCAACTGAAATATTTTTTAGAAAAAATCTAAATGAAAAAGATCATATTAAGTTTAACATTGATTTCAGCGTTTGCAGTAAATTCAAAAGCACAAGATTTGAAATCAATTTTTGGAACATTAAAAAAAGAAGTCGAAAAAGTAAACACTCAAACGACAACACAAAATAATTCAACAGTAAAAGTTGATTCAATAAAAGTTGTAAATGGTTCAACAGAATCTAAAACAATTTCTGCAGAATCCTTAACAAAGTTAAATGGTTTATCTAACGCAACTGTTGCCTCTGGATTGAAAGAAGCTTTGTCATTAGGATTAACGGACGGAATAAAATCATTGGGTCAAAAGAATGGTTTTTATAATAATTCAGTTGCAAAAATCTTGATGCCAGAAGAATTACAAAATGTAGAAAAAACTTTGCGTTCTTTAGGAATGGGAAGTTTGGCGGATAAAGGAATCAAATTATTGAATTCTGCTGCTGAAGATGCTGTTTCTGAAGCTGCTCCTATTTTCGTAAACGCTGTGACATCAATGACAATTACAGATGCGAAAGATATTTTATTAGGAGGAAATAATTCGGCTACCAATTATTTAAAACTAAAAACAACATCTGATTTAACAAAGGCTTTTCAACCAAAAGTGGAAGCGTCTTTAGGTAAAGTTAGTGCGGATAAAGTTTGGAATAATTTGATTACAAAATACAATACGTTAACTGGAAATCAAATTGATCCAAACCTGAATGCTTATGTAACACAACAAACAATAAATGGTGTGTTTAACATGGTTGCAGAAAAAGAAGAAGGAATTCGCGGGAATAAAGCTTTGCGTACAACATCGTTGTTACAACAGGTTTTCGGAGCGCAAGATAGTAAGAAGTAAAATACTTCTATTCAATCAAAAAAACTCGTTACAATTTGTAACGAGTCTTTTAGATGATAATTACTCTATAAAATAAGACCAAGGTATATCAAATCTTCCTCGTCTTTCTGCTACTTTAAGCTTTTCTCCTTCAAAACTTGAGTAATACTTTTTATAATCTACTTTTATCTCTTTTTCTATAAATGTATTGTTCCAATCTTCAATTATTAAATAATAACTACTACCTCCTTTACTATTTTTCTTAATTTTTTTCAAAATCTGAGTTTCATAAATTTGAGGAGTAGATTGATCATACTTACAATTAATGAATATAACAGAATAAATAGAAAATACTTCAATTAATATTATGATAAAAACATTATAAACAAAATTTTTCTTGTTGTAAATCAATATTTTAAATTGATTAAAATAATAGATTATTAAGATTAATAACGCTATAACACTCGAAGGAACCCATACATTTTTATAATCTAAGACATTGTAATCCATAGCAGTTCTAATGATTAATCCAAAACAAGATAACATAAAACCTATAGAAATTGTTGGAAGATTTGGTCTAATTTCAGGCTCAATTGAGATCAAACCTCGATAATATCTAACTAAAATGATGCAAAAAATAGGATAAACAAAAGATAAATAAATTAAAATTTCATTAAAAAACTGAAAAACTAATGTACTCAAACCTAAAATGCATCCAATAATATTAATTAATAAAGCCGTTCTTTTCAACGACTTTAAATCAGTAAATTTTTGTTCAATAATAACTAAATCTAAAAAATTCATAAAATCTAAAAATCCGCTCAATGAGCGGATTTTCTATTTGTAATAAAATATATCATTTCCTATTAAGCTTCACAAGAAGAACAAGAAACTAAGTTTGCAACTAATTCCTTAGAAACTGATTGTGAACGCTGATAGTACAATGTTTTTACACCTAATTGCCAAGCTTCGATCATCAAACGGTTAACTTCTTTCACAGGTAAATCTGGTGGAATATTTAGGTTTAATGACTGCGATTGATCTACATATTTTTGACGAATCGCTGCTTGTTGAACAATTTCTAATTGAGAAATTTCTTTGAATGTTTTGAACACATCTTTTTCCTCTTTTGTCAATTGTTCTAAATGTTGCACAGAGCCACCATTCAACATGATTTCGCGCCAAATATCTTCGTTATCGATTCCTTTTTCTTGTAATAATTTAGTCAAATATTTATTCTTACGCATAAAGTTTCCTTTCGATAAACCTGCTTTGTAATAATTTGAAGCAAACGGCTCAATTCCTGGAGAAGTTTGTCCTAAAATCGCAGAAGAAGACGTAGTTGGTGCAATTGCACAAGTTGTTGTATTACGACGTCCGTAGCCTTTTAAAACCTCTGGTTCACCATAAATACGAGCTAATTCTTCCGAAGCTTTATCTGCTTTAGATTGAATATGCTTGAAAATTTCTGTTGTACGTAATTTCGCTTCCATTCCTTCAAAAGGAATCATGTTGCGTTGTAAGTAAGAGTGCCACCCTAATACACCTAAACCTAATGCACGGTGACGTTTTGCAAAACGATTAGCTGATGCTAAATAATGATTTCCTTCTGTTTTTTCGATGAATTCTTGTAAAACTGCATCTAAAAAGAAAATTGCTAAACGTACTGCCTCAGTATCTTTCCATTCATCGTATAGCTCTAAGTTCATAGAAGATAAACAACAAATAAATGATTCATCAGCAGATGAAGGCAACATAATTTCTGAACAAAGATTAGAAGCATTAATTGACATTCCTAAATCTTTGTAAACCTGTGGTTTATTTTTATTTACGTTATCTGTAAAGAATAAATATGGTAATCCTTTTTCTTGACGTGATTCTAAAACTTTCGCCCAAATTTGACGTTTATCCGCATCTCCATCAATCATTTCTTGCATCCAATAATCTGGCACACAAACACCATAAAATAAATTCTGAATTGAACTTCCTATCGATTTAATTTTCAAAAATTCTTCGATATCATCATGATCAATATCCAAATAAGCCGCAAAAGCTCCACGACGTGTAGAACCTTGAGAAACCACATTCATCGCAGAATTGAACAATTCCATAAACGAAACAGCACCACTACTCTTTCCGTTATCTGTAATCGCCGCTCCACGCTCACGCAATTCACCAAAATAACCAGAAGTACCACCACCGATTTTAGTTTGCATAATAACTTCTCCTAATTTATGCGTAATTCCTTCAATACTATCTGGAATATGAACATTGAAACAAGAAATTGGTAAACCACGCTCTGTTCCCATATTTGCCCAAATTGGAGATGATAAACTCATCCAACCTCTTTCTATCATTTCTTTGAAAGATTCTTGCAATTCTGGTTTGTATAAACGTTTTGCAGCCGCAGCCGTGATACGATCTATAGCTCCTTCAACTGTTTCCCCTTTCAATAAATAACCTCTATTCAAAATTTGTTCAGATTCAGAGTTTTTCCACCATAATTTTGGTGCTTCACCGTCAAAAAATATATTTTGAATGTCGTCGTGTGGTATTGGATTGTCCATAGCTTTAGAATTTATAATGATGTGATATTGTTAAATAATTTTATTTATAGTTGTGTTTTTGATAAAAAGTTTTGGCGGTTTAAAATAAATCGTCTGCCGAAATACTTTTGTCATGTTTAGTATAATCTACTGGTCTTTTTGCGAAAAAATCGTCTAAACTACTCGCAAAAACTTCTTCCTCAAACCAAGCCATCGGTTTATACTGTTCTTGGGAAATATGAAATATTTTTTTGTATCCAATTTTAGCAATTGCTTCATCAATACGGTATTTCATATAGTTTAATAAATCTGCTTTTGAGTAATAACCAAATTCTCCTTTCTCGAAAATCCAATCTAACATCATTTCTTCTTGGTCAATATAACCACGAACAGCAGTTTCTACCCAATTTTGATCTAATTCCTCTGGTAATAAACCTTCTTCACGAATTTTATTAATCAAATAAATCCCAGCATTTGCGTGAATTTGCTCATCTGTAGATGTCCAAGCAATGATGTTTGCTGTATTTTTCATTAAACCATCAAAACGTGTAAATGCCAAAATATTTGCAAATTTCGAGAATAACGAACTATCTTCGATTACCAATGCAAAGAACAATAATTTCTCTACAATTGATTTGTTCTCGTCACGCATAATTTCTCCAACAAACGTATTATAACTTTTGAAAATTGGATTTTGTAAGGCTACATTAAACTCATCTAAATAACCATTTACCTCCAAAATACGCGAATACGCTTCACTATGTCTAAACTCACATTCTGCAAAAGTAGCACCTAATCCATTCAATTCTGGCTTTGGAAAATAATGATACAAATCTCCCCAGAATCCTTTTACCGTTACCTCTACTTGCGCAATTGATAAAATAGAACGTTTGTGAATTTCGCGTTTCGCATCATCTAAATTGGCATGATAGTCTTGGATATCTGAAGTAAAATCTACTTCTCCGTGTACCCAATATGCTTTTTGGATTGCTTCTGTAAAGGTTAAAATTTCAGGATATTCAAATGGTTTATAATTTACCCTTTTATCAAAAATAGACATAGTTTTTTGGACTTTTTAGATTAATAAACTTTGGTAAAAACGAATTCTTTCATCAAAATAAATGAAGTTGGTTCTTTTATTTTATTTAGAAATTTGAACCTCAATAGGGTTACATTTTCGTTTCAATTACTCATCGATTCTTTCAAAATTAAGATAAGATTTTACAATTAAAAATTTTGTAATCTTAAAAAATAAAAAGGTTATCAACAAGTTGTTAATTATTTGATTATTAATTAATTATTTTTGAATTTTTATTCGTTATAATTTAATAATTTTTATCAAAACAACAACTATAACTTGGATTAATTTTCTATAATTTAACAAAAAAATAGGCAAGCCTTGTTATAGACTTGCCTAAAGAATATGATTAAATTCTAAATTTTATCTTGCAATATTTACTGCACGTGTTTCACGAATTACAGTTACACGAACTTGACCTGGATAAGTCATTTCGTTTTGAATTTTATCCGAAATTAAGAACGATAATTCAGCTGCTTTTGTGTCATCAACTTTATCACTTTCTACAATCACACGCAACTCACGACCAGCTTGGATAGCGTATGCTTTTTCCACACCATCAAAGTTAAGAGCCGTAGCTTCTAAATCTTTCAGACGTTGCATATACGATTCCACAACTTGACGACGAGCCCCTGGACGAGCACCAGAAATTGCATCGGCAACTTGTATAAGTGGCGAAATTAAAGAAGTCATCTCTATTTCATCGTGGTGAGCTCCAATTGCATTAATTACGTCTGGATGTTCTCCATATTTCTCTGCCCATTGCATCCCCAAAATTGCGTGAGGCAATTCAGATTCTTGCTCCGGAACTTTACCAATATCGTGTAATAAACCTGCACGTTTCGCTAACTTAGGATTTAATCCTAATTCTGCAGCCAAGGTTCCTGCCAAATTTGCCACCTCGCGAGAGTGTTGTAACAGGTTTTGACCATAAGAAGAACGATATTTCATTCGTCCAACAATACGAACCAAATCTTTGTGTAAACCGTGAATTCCCAAATCTAAAATTGTTTTCTTACCAACTTCGATAATTTCATCCTCAATTTGTTTTGTTGTTTTTGCCACAACTTCCTCAATACGTGCTGGGTGAATACGCCCATCCGTTACTAAACGGTGCAAAGATAAACGAGCAATTTCACGACGAACAGGATCAAAACATGAAAGAATAATCGCTTCTGGCGTATCATCAACAATCACTTCAACTCCTGTAGCAGCTTCTATTGCACGAATATTACGTCCTTCACGACCAATGATACGTCCTTTGATTTCATCAGATTCAATGTTAAACACAGAAACTGCATTCTCTATCGCTTGCTCTGTTCCGATTCGTTGAATAGAAGAAATCACAATTTTACGCGCTTCATTTTTCGCATCCAATTCAGCCTCTTCCATAATTTCTTGGATATGAGCTTGTGCTTTCGTTCTTGCTTCGTCTTTCAAGACTTCAATCAATTCAGCACGTGCTTCATCAGCAGAATAGTTTGAAATTTTCTCAAGGATTTCTACTTGTTTTTTGTGCATCGTATCCACTTCTTTTTGCTTAATGTTAAGCTTCTCTGTACGTGCTTGTATATTTCCTTTCTCAGATTTAATCTGATCTTTTTGTTTCTGAATTTCTGCTAAGTCCGTTTTGATTCTCTCTTCACGTTCTTTTACTTTAAGCTCAGCATCAGCTACTTTTCTTTCACGTTGATTAACAACTTCTTCGTGTTTAGATTTTAATTCTAAAAATTTTTCTTTGGCTTGAAAAATTTTCTCTTTTTTAATGGCTTCACCATCTTTCTCAGCATCATTAATCAAATTTTGTGCTTTGCGAGTTGCTTCGTCAATCAGTTCTTGATTCTGTTTATCAACTGATTTTTTTGATAAGAAATATCCCACCGCTGCACCTATGATTAATGTAACAATTGCAATAATTATTGTCATAATTGGGTCCATAGATTATGTAATGTTTATATATAAAAAAACCTACATTAGTAAAGTATGTTTTGAGTTAACTCCTGTAAACAGGATTTGAGTTAGTCCGTCAGTCAAGTATCCGCTGTCAAATAAATGAACCTAAAAGGTTGCGGCCCGCTTTCCGAACGGTGTTCACTCGGTAACAAAACTAGTGTTGAGTTAACCAAAATAGCTAGAACTAATGTAGGAATATTGTTTAGTGGACAGTTTCACAACTGTCAGAACTTCTCTTATTTTGCGATTGACTGATCAATCAATTCTAATAACTTCGAAATGCGCTCTGTTGTCATTTCTTCGTTATCTTTCACTTGCTTTTTCAGCTTTGCTTCACGTAAAGCTAACTGAATTGTCACCATTGCAAGCGCGTCTTGTTTGTCAGAAACAGCGTACTTTTGTTCAAATTGTTTCAAAATACCATTTATTTCTTCTGCACAAGAAAGTAACATTTCTTCCTCGTCAGAATTAATCGTCATTGGGTAATGACGTGAAGCAATTTTTATCTCAATTCGTTGAGTTGACATTCTTTTATTAATTATTAGTTTTAATTTGAGCGATGCACGTATCGACTTCTTTTATTAATTTGTTCATTCTTTGCTTCATCATTTGTTTGTACTCCTGATTTCCGCTCATTGCATTAACGACTTTTAATCGTTTTACTTCCTCATTTAAATTTAAGTTATTCGCTTGCGAATCTCTCAATTTATTTTTCAATCGGGCATTTTCTTCTTTTAGAGAATTGATTTCATTTTGCAATTTTTCCAATTCTTGTATCGAGTTTTCAGCGCCCTTCAATATATCTTTATAATTCCCAAGTTGGCCTAAAACACTTAAAACTTTGTTTTCAAGTTCATTAAATTTTACCATTTTTTCCATCTCCTGAGAATTTCAATTATTCTAGCTTCTATTGCAAAAATAGTATTTTTTTACTTCTAATCAATACAATAACCTAAATATTATCAGTTTTTTCTTATTCATTTGACAAATAGAGATTTACTTACATTTTTTGTTTCGTTTCTCTATTCTTCACTACTTTCACAACATACTTGATACTAAAAAACAAAAACAATACCGAAAGAATAGTTGGCAGAAATTGACAGAAAATAATCAAAATTGATTTGAAATAATACATTCCATCTTTCCAACTTTGTTTTAACTCATATCCTAAGTTGATTTCTCTATAAGCTTTCAAATCAGTTTGTGGTAAAATATTCGTTACAACTCGTGGTTCTTCTGATAATTGATACGCAATAGTCGCATAAGAAGTAGCATCATTTATCAACGCTTTATTCACTTTATTTTCGATTTGTTTCGAGATTTTCATTGCTTTATTGTTTTCATTTTTCAACTCATTTTCATATTTCTCAAAGGTCATTTCTTCATTATTAATCAAAATATGATCGATAATAATTCCTTTCTCCACTGCAAATTTGACATGCTCACGCAATTTATTTGACGGAACTTTCAATTCAATCAAATAAGAACGTTGAATTTTGTCTATTTTCTTAACGCTTTCTTCAGATAATTCAACTATATCCAAAGTTTCTTTGAAAAGTCTTTATTTTAGTGGGTTGGTTACTCATTTTATAGCATTTGGTACAACATAAGTACAACAATTGAAAAAGTATGTTTTAAGTCTATGTTGAGCATAGATTTTAAGCCATCAAAAACGAAACTTTAACATTTAATCTGGGCTTAAAAATGGGATATTCGAGCATATAAACCGACTTTATTTAACTGAGCAGTACGATTCATCAACTGATATTCTGCTAATTTGGAACAATAATAATCCCTTGATGCTTTTACATATCCATTTTGAAGCAACAATTCATTCAAACATTCGCCTGATTCCAGGATCACATAACCTAATTGCCTATGATAAAAATCGTAGGCATTTTTTGTTTCTGTGAGTATGGTTACTCTATCTCCAACACTCAAAACGTTAGTTAAGTAATTTCTTGCCTCCCATCCTAACTCAATCAATAAACTTGCAGGAAGATGAGATTTTTCTTCATCTTCTTTAAGCTTTCTATTGATTCGGATTTCTGGTGCATCTATACCATACAATCTGATTTCTTTTTCTTCTTTCGAAAAGGCGTGTTTCACAACCAAAGTATCTGCATCTTTGATTTCCAATACATTATAAAATATTTCCACATAATAAGGTTCTTTAGCACTGTATTTCATTGTATTGCAATTAGTTACATATTGTCTATACAAATTTAATTATTCAACTTTGTAATACTATAATTCTCAAATGTTTAACTAATAAATTTAAAGTTATGGCAAGACAAAAAGGACTTATGAAGTACATCGGAACGATTGGAGATGTTCGTCATTTTAAGATTAAAGGACAACCTGGTTTTTATGCCGGTATGGTTGGTGGTCCAACTGCTCAGCAGGTAAAAACTGCGCCTGAGTTTGAACGTACTCGTGAAAATATGAATGAATTTGGCGGATGTGCAAGAACTGGAAAATCCTTGCGTACTGCTCTTTCGCAAGTAATGAGTAAAATGGCGGATAGTCAAGTGACAGGTCGATTGACTTCGGTTATGAAGAAAATCAATTTGGAAGATGGTACAGAAGCCAGAGGTTATCGTAAAGTTGAAGTTTCTACTCAACGTCAATATTTAATTGGTTTTGAGTTTGATAAAAAACTTTCGATTAATGGTGTTTTTAATGCGCCTTATGATGTGGAACACAATGTAGACAGAAACGAAGCTGATTTCGTTGTTGCAGCTTTTAATCCGGCTGAATTGATTTCTGCTCCTGCAGGTACTACACACTTTCGTTTAATTAATGCGTTGGCGGTTTTATCGGATTTCTCCTTCAATCCTACAACTGGAAATTACGAGCCTGACGATGCTATTAATAACGAATTAAATGTTGTTGAATACTCGGCTTATATTCCGTTAAATGCTCCGTATGCCGGAGATACGATTTCGGCAGTTTTACCAGGTGCGCCAACTTTGGCAAACAATGTTACAGTTGTTCAGTGTATCGGTATTGAATTTTTCCAAGAAGTAAACGGAAATTATTATCCTTTCGCTTCCGGAAACTGTCTGAAAATCGAAGATGCTTTTTAAGCGGTTAGGTTGGTTAAGGAGTCTTTTCGATTTGAAAAGGCTCTTTTTTGTTTCATTTAAAATGATTGATTATGCGTGTTAAAATTGTTCGTGTGGCACAAGGAAAGCAAAGTACATTGAGCCATTTGTACATTGATGGAATCTTTCAATGTTACCTTTTGGAAGATAAGATTCGAGCTGAAAAAATTAAACAGCAAACTGCAATTCCTACGGGTGATTATCAATTGATCGTTAATTCTTGGGGCGGTATGAATACCAAGTATAAAAATCTGATGGGTAAAGTTCATGAAGGTATGATTGAAATTGATCAGCTTCCGAATTTCGATTATGTATATATCCATATCGGAAATACGTATTTACAAACTGCAGGATGTCCGTTGACTGGTTTTGGTTTTGAATTGATTAATGGTGATTATCAAGTTACTCATAGTCGAAAGGCTTATGAAATGGTTTATCCTAAACTTTTAAAGATTGCTAAAAGCAAAGAAAATCAGATCTCTATCGAAAATAATTTTCAATTCTAAAAACTACTATTATGGAAAATGAATTGGTTTTAAATGTCTTTTTCGGTTCAGTTTCAAGTTTATTATTGGCAGTGGTTGCTTACTTCATTAAGCAATTACACTCTGATTTTAAAAAAATGGAAAAGGATATTACAGAAGTAAAAACGATGGCTTTATTGATCAAAACTGAATTTAAAAACAGTTATGATTTACTCAGCCAACGTGTCGAATATTTAGAATCAAGAATTACCACTCTTGAAATGTTGAATCTTAAAAATAAACGTGATGAAAAAGGATAGTTTGAATATAGTAGAACGAGTAACCAATGAAACACCAAAATGGTTTAAAATCGTTCGTAATGTGGGATTAGCTTTAACTGCGATAAGCGGAACCATCTTAGCTGCTCCGGTTGTTCTTCCGGCAACGGTTATTACAGTTGCAGGATATTTGGCTTTAGGTGGTGCAATCGCCAGTGCTGTTGCTCAAACTGCTGTAAAGATTGATGAAGCAGATAATGATTCTAACAAAAAATAGTCTTATAAGACCTTGATAGGACTTTCAGGACTTATTGAAATCTCATCTTAATAGGTGAGATTTTTTTTATGCGTGATAGCTGCACCCAATTATCTATAGAGGTGGAATATGTACGCTTTATCTCCGAAACGAAGTCGGAATGTTGTCGAAAAAGATGAATCAAAATTATAAAATCGAGGAAGTGGTTTTGGTTCAAATTCAATGTTTTTTGAAAAGAAAAAAAGAGAAAAAAAAGAAAGCCATTCTTTCAGGATTGGGCGTTTTAAAGGCAAGGTTTTCGAGCAAAATACTACCCGAATGGGTGGAGATTTTGTGAGAAACCCGAAGGGCTTGACCTTGACGTAAAACGACCACTAACTAACTTTGCTATCTTTTTTGTGAATTTTGGTGTGTCTATTTCGGAAAGAACGCACTGGGGCAATATGCGCAGGTGAAGAAAAGCAATCCAATATCAAAATAAGGTGGCGAGGGGTTGTAGCTTAACATCCTTTTAGGGTGTTGTGCTACACCGAGCCAATTGGTGTGGGCTAATGAGCTATCAAGCAGCACAAAAGTGAGGGGTTACGAATTGCTTTGCAATGGAGTACCGAACGATGTGATGCGACTAGCGGTTTAGCGCAATACACCAATGTACCTTACTAAAAAACTTTTGCTTTTTCTGAACCTGTAACCGCTTTCTTGGGTGGCGGGGTGCGTGGAATAATTAGAAATTATGAATGATGAATTATTGGAAATGCGTTGTGGTAAATGGAATAGCGTTCGAGATTTAATTTGCTAATCGAGCATTTTTGTGTGTAACGAAAAGCCGCTAAAAAATGGGCTTGACTGAAAGGAAAGCTTATTTTAGGCTTGATTTTGCGGAGTTGGGTGAATAAAGCGGAACGCAGTGAAATGAAAGTAAATTTTTTGCTTACTGAAATGTAACGAAGTGAAGCGAAATGAACCTAACGGAGTAAATCGTTGCATAAAAATGATTGTGGCAATACTGCTACTTCAACAAGGGCAAAAAACGACATGAGATACTCTCTGCTTCGGACAGGTAAAGGAAGGGGCTATTTTACATAATATGATTATAGTGGGCTTGTCCCCGAAGCCCGTCAGGCGACTATAATGCCATGTTATGTAAACATAGCTTTGGTAGGGCGGCTGGGTTCGAGTTGTGAGTTTTGAGCGATGAGTTTTGAGTTTTTTTGCTTTTGTTGGCAGATGAAAAAATACCCCAAATAGTGTTTACACTTTTTGGGGTATGTTCAATTTAATATGCAAAACTGGAATTAACCGCAGTTGCTTTTTTGTTGTTGCCCAATACACTTACCAACTTTGCAAATAGGCGTGTATGTTTTACTGACTATCAAATACTACTTGATCTAGTATTTTGGGATTGATAACCTAATAAACGTAATTTATATTTTCAGCCCAACTTTTTATAAATGATTTTATTTGGTCAGATAATACTTCTAATTGTGAATCTATATCAAATTCAAAAATATAATAATTGCTTATTTGAGGATCTAAAATACCTTCTTTATAAATTTTCTTCTCTTTTAATATTAACATCGGAAGACCTAATTGATAAGCCATTCCAGCTTCAATATGAATCCAAGGTGAAGAGGAATACTTATGAATTGTTTCTTCTTCTTCTTTTGAATTTTCTTTACTATATCCTATGTAACAATGATGACGCTCTAAACCAATTATTGCTATTCCAACACAATTTGACATCATCTCTTTGATTGGTTCAAGAGGACTTCTGTTATTCCAATTATTTTGACCTAAATTAATGGGTGACAAATTATACTTTTCAATTTCTTGTTTAATTAAACTCAAGAAAATTTCTTGTTTTTCATTATAAGGTGTTGGATGTGAAATAAAAACTTGTTTCATTATTTATACCATTAAATTTTCTACCATAAATTCATCATCATTGACCTCGTCCTCAAAATTTCTACTTTTTATTTCAACTAAATCTAATTCAGAATATTCTACGTCTGCATGACGATCAATTGCAGAAACGAATTGTAATTTTGTTAATTCTTCAATTAATTTAATAGGGACTTGATAATTATAGTCATCTTTAAAAGTAAGAAAAGGTTTTAATTTTTGGGTTTCAGCATCAAAATCTCTAAAATTAATTATATCAATTAAATCATCATTTTTTAAAAGTTCTT
This sequence comes from Empedobacter sp. UBA3475, assembly GCF_002378465.1. Classification (NCBI taxonomy): domain Bacteria; kingdom Pseudomonadati; phylum Bacteroidota; class Flavobacteriia; order Flavobacteriales; family Weeksellaceae; genus Empedobacter; species Empedobacter sp. UBA3475. Next base: position 14,533 of record NZ_DFRA01000059.1, read on the forward strand.
TTTGTCCCATTAAAAAACCTGCATAATATAATAAATTGTCATCTTTTACATAATAAATAATTTTCCAAAAAATTACGGGTATTTGAAATATTGAACTATCATGTAATCTTGATTTAAACTCAGGATCTAAATCACTTAAGACAGGTCCAGTGAATACAGATACTTTATGTGGATCCTTGACTCTTCCTTTAACAATTATAGAATTTTCTAAATGCTTCCAGGGTCCATTATTAATTGAATCATGTTGAGGACATGCATTTGTATAAAAAAAAGTACTGATAGCTGCGTTTAAAGCATCATCTCTATTAGAATTGTAAGACCATTGTACGTCTTCACGTTTAGTCATATGACCTTTTTCTATTACAGCCTTTTTAATTGAATTAAAAGATTTATAATCTAATGTACTTAATTGTTCATGAATCTCTATACGACTTTCCTTCTTAAAAGTCCCTTTCCTATCTATTCTTTCAAAATTAATTCTATAAATATTACTAGCTGTAAAAAGTGGTAATCTTCTATCACCACATTGTATAACACTATAATTAAGATAATTTAGAACATGTTTTTTAGTATCCTTATTTATCGCAATTCTCTCATTATAATGAGTATGTTTAGGATAATCTATTTCATAACTATCACCTAAAAAAAATTTACAATATCCCTCCATATTAAATTCTACCTTCACGAACTAAACGCCAATAATGAAACCCTAAAGGAGTTAGTTTACTTCCTTCAGAATTAATAGCAGCATAATACATATAATCTGCACCTTCAGGAATTACTAAACCTACACTTTGCATCTTTTGTAAATCTTTAAATTTTTTTACATTATTTTCATTAGCATACGGTTCAACAACTTTATGTTCTACATCATTTGTATTAGTTTCTTCAAAAGAAGGATCTAATTGAAAAACATCTTCAGGTTTATTAAAATAAGTTACAATCTTACGTAACGTTCTTAATTCAACTTGAGGTTCAATACTCCTTAATTCAACAAATTCAGTAACATTAGTTTTAAAGACAGGTCTTTGTTCATGTGCTCCTAATGCTTGATCAATATATGCATATAAACCACCTGGAGAAATATGACCACGTATATCAGCTGCTCCACCTTTAAGCCCTTCAATTAATAAATTTGTAAAAACACCTTTACCATTTATTTCCTTAGATTTATCATTTTCACGGCAAGATGTCATAATTGAAATTCCTTTTTCAATTGGAGTAATACTACCGTTTTCAGAAGGACTACCAAATGAACCAGATTTACAACAATCTAAAATAATTACCTTATTACGAATTGGAGATTTATTAGCAAAGCTCAGAACTTGATCCATAGTTATGCCTTCATCATAAGACTGATGATCAGGAGTTACTAAATAACCTCCAATTTCATTTACATAACCATGACCTGCAAAATATAATAAACCTAAATCAGCTTCAACAGAATAAAAATCTCTAATTACCTTTATTAATTCACTTTTAGTCAATGGATTTAAAACTAATTGTACTTCAAAATTTTTTGTATCATTTCCATTAGTTGATAAAATTTCATTTAAATGATTAGCATCATTAACAGGTCCTTCTAATGGAGCAGTAGGATATTCTCCAATACCAATAATTAAAGCTTTTTTCATGAAATTAATTATTTTTACCTTCCGTCATACATTGTTTAATTGCAGAAGCTATTTTATCCCAACTCCATTCTATTGTAATCTTCCCCTTGTTA
>NZ_DFRA01000037.1:0-87542 GCF_002378465.1 Empedobacter sp. UBA3475
GAAAATTCAGGGGGATATCCAGTGCTTGGGTGGATACAAAAAATGGAGAAGATTGGTTCTATCATTTTCAAGATGCGGACACTTATGGACGAATTGTTCATCTTCAACCAATGAAATGGATCAACGATTGGCCCTTTATTGGTGTTGATCAAGATAAAAATGGAATTGGAGAACCAGTTTTAACGTATAAAAAACCTACAATTTCGAATAAGTCTGACATTATAAATCCTTCAGAAACAGATGAATTTAAAGAAAATGATATTGGATTACAATGGCAATGGAGCGCAAATCCTTCAATTGTTTGGTACAGTAAATTAGCAAATCAAAATTTTCTTCGTCTTTTCTCTATCAAAGTTCCAGAAAATTCGAATAATCTTTGGACGGTTCCTAATTTGTTAACCCAAAAATTTCCTGCACCAAATTTCACAGCTTCAACAAAAATAAAACTTACGCCTGAAGATGCTACAGAAGGGAAAACTGCTGGTTTATTAATCATGGGAACAGATTATCAATCTTTGGTTATCACAAATAAAAAAGATGGTTATTATTTACAATTGATTCGTGCAGAAAAAGCAGAGAAAAATAATCCAGAAAAAATTCTATCCGAAGTAAAATTAGGAACTAATGAAGTTTTCTTGAAAGTAAGAGTGAGCGAACCTAACGGAGTTTGTCAATTTAGTTTTAGTGAAAACGGAAAAAAATATACATCAATCGGAGAACCATTTCAAGCTAAACCAGGAAAATGGATCGGAGCAAAAGTTGGTATATATAGTATAAGTTCTCAAGATGCGAAACGTGGTGGTTATGCTGATTTTGATTGGTTCAGAGTAGATAAAAATGAGAAATAATGAAGACAAAACAATTTTTATATGCTTTAATTTGCTTCGTTACTTTGTCAAATTTTTGTCATGCTCAAAAAGGAAAATCAATCACCATTTTCTTAATCGGAGATTCAACTGTTGCAGATTATACAGACGATTATGATCCGGGCAAAAACTATATGAAAAACAGATATCCAATTGCTGGTTGGGGACAAGAATTTCAACCATTTTTTGCAAAAGATAGTGTACAAGATCTGAAACATTTAGCCAATAAACATATCATCGTCAAGGATAAAGCAAAAGGTGGTCGAAGTACGCGTACTTTTTTTCAAGAAGGTAGATGGCGAGAGGTTTATTCTCAACTAAAAAAAGGTGATTATGTTTTAATACAATTCGGACATAATGATGCCGCCGAAGATAAACCAGAACGATTTGTAAATTTAGAAGGTTACAAAGAATTTTTGAGATTATATGTGGATCAAACGAGAGAAAAAGGTGCAATTCCGATTATTCTAAGTCCTGTTGCAAGAAATTATCCTTGGAAAAATGGAAAGTTAGAAAATGTACATGGCGAATATCCATTTGTTGCAAAAGAAATTGCAAAAGAAAAAAATGTTGCATTCTTAGATTTAAATCAATTATCGATGGATTTTTTTAGCCAAAAAGGACAAGAATATGTAACAAAAACCTATTTCATGAATTTTGAAGCGAATTTGTACGATGCTTATCCAAATGGACAAAAAGATAATACACATTTTCAAATTGCAGGCGCAAAAGCTGTCGCATCAATTGTTTTCAAAGAATTCAAAAATATCATTCAAAACAAAACCATTAAATAATGAAAAAATACATAAAACTACTTACAGTTGCGTTAGCGGTTGTTTGTTCTTCTCATTTATCAGCTCAAGTTGATGAGAATATTTACAAAGATATTGAGTTTAATATGCCCAAAGTAAAAGAAACTTCGTTTCCAAATCGTGTTGTTTCAATTGCTCAATATGGTGCAAAATCGGACGGAATTTTCAAAAATACAGAAGCAATCAACAAAGCTATTTCAGAAACAAGTGCAAAAGGTGGAGGAAAAGTTGTTATTCCACGTGGAATTTGGTTGAGTGGTCCTATCGAAATTAAAAGTAATATCAATTTACATTTAGAAGATGGTGCTTTATTGATTTTTAGTAAAGATTTCAACGATTATCCTTTAGTTGAAACAAGCTTCGAAGGATTAAATACAACGCGTACTGCTTCTCCTATTTCTGCAAAAAATGCGCAGAATATTGCGATTACAGGAAATGGAACAATCGATGGAAATGGTGATGCGTGGCGTTTTGTAAAGAAGGGTAAAATGACAGATTCTCAATGGAAAAATCTAGTTGCGTCTGGCGGAGTTTTATCAGATGATAAAAAAACGTGGTTTCCAAGCGAAGGTTCTAAATTAGGTTATATCAGCAGTTCTAATTTTAATGTTCCTGATAAAATTAGCAAAGAAGATCTAATTAAAGTAAGAGATTTTTTACGTCCAGTAATGGTTAGTATTGTTAATTCGGATCGTGTACTTTTAGATGGTCCAACGTTTCAAAATTCACCAGCATGGAACATTCATCCGTTAATGAGTTCGAATATTATCATTCGAAATTTGAATGTTAGAAATCCTTGGTATTCGCAAAATGGAGATGGATTGGATTTAGAATCTTGTAAAAATGTGTTGATTTACAACAATACGTTTGATGTTGGTGATGATGCGATTTGTATCAAATCTGGAAAAGATAAAGATGGTCGCGATCGTGGAATTCCTACTGAAAATGTAATTATCAAAAATAACACAGTTTATCATGCGCACGGCGGATTTGTGATTGGTAGCGAAATGTCTGGTGGTGTTCGTAATGTTCATGTTTCTGGTGCAACTTTTATCGGAACAGATATTGGTTTAAGATTCAAAACGACTCGTGGTCGTGGTGGATTAATCGAAAATATTTACATCTCTAATATTGATATGATTAATATTCCTGCGCAAGCAATTGGTTTTAACATGTTTTACGAAGGAAATTCTCCGATTGTAGAAGATGATCAAAATGCAGATGACGAAAAAAGAAATGATAAAAAAGTTCCTGTAACAGAGGAAACTCCAACAATTCGAAATATATTTTTCAAAAATATTAATGTTGTAAGTTCTCACGAAGCGTTGTTTATCATGGGACTTGCAGAAATGAATATTAAAAATATTGTGGTTGAAAATTCAACTTTCGACACGAAAAAAGCTTTAAGTATTATTGACGCTGATGGAATTCAACTGAAAAATATAAAATTCAATTACAAAGAGGGAAAAGCGGTCACAATTTTTAACAGTAAAAATGTTGATTTAAGCACTACTGAATTCAAGTCAGCTACAACTCCAGAAATTAAGATTATTGGTAATGAATCTGATAAAATCAAGTTACCAAAAGCATTTGATAAGAAGAATGTAACAAGTTCTAAAGAAGTCAAAAAGAATGCAGTTATCAATTAAAAAGATTTTGTTTGTTTTTATGATGCATTTGGTGATAGCCTTCGGTCAAGTTGAGAGACCGAAGGCTTCGCCTTATACAATCGAAACGACTTACAAAAAATTAAAGAAAAATTACCCTTTTATTACGCCGATTTCTTCTAAAAACTTCGAAAACATTAATGCGTTTGAAGATATAATTTATCAAGAAAAACATCAATTAAAAGCAGATATTTATCAACCAAAAAATCAAACTAAATCCTCTATAGCAATTGTTCTTGTACATGGTGGAGGTTGGATTTCGGGTAGCAAAGAAAATCAAAAACCAATGGCTCAAACGTTGGCTTCAGCTGGTTTTGTAACGATGGCGATAAATTATAGATTAAGTGATGCTGCAAAATATCCAGCTCCTTTAGAAGATATGGATGATGCGGTTAATTATTTGAGAAAGAATCGTAAAAAACACAAACTCGATCAATCGAAAATCGTTATTCTTGGCGCTTCTGCAGGTGCTCAATTGGCAACACTTTACGGCGTAAAATCAAAGAAAATTGCTGCAATTATCAATATTGATGGAATTGTTTCTTTTATTCATCCCGAAGCTGAAGAAGGTACTTATGCCAGTTATTTTTTCGGTTATACGAAACAAGATAATTTTGAACTTTGGAAAGAAGCTTCGCCTTTAGAATATGTTACTTCTAAAACGCCTCCTACTCTATTTATCAATAGTTCGCAACCGAGATTTCGAGCTGGTAGAGATGATATGATGAAAAAATTAAGCGATTATCATATTCTAAATGAAGCATACGAAATTAAGAATTCGCCTCATTCTTTTTGGTTGATGAATCCTTGGTTTGATGAAACGAAAGACTACATTATTGATTTTTTAACGAAACGATTTAACAAATGAAAATCATTCAATTCATTTTTATAGTTTGTTTACATTTCATCTATACTAATGTAAATGCTCAATACAAAACAATTACTGTTGCAAAAGATCAACAAGCAGATTTTACATCTATTCAAGAAGCGATTAATTCGTTGAGAGATTTAGGACCAGATCAAGCTTTGATTCTTGTTAAAAATGGCGTTTATCTCGAAAAAATTAGAATTCCTTCTTGGAAACATAAAATAAAGATAAAAGGTGAAGATTCAGAGAAAACTATTATTACTAATAATGATTTTTCAGGAAAAATAGATGGTTTAACCAATCAAAAAATGACAACCTATACTTCCTACACTTTTTTGGTTGAAGCAGATGATATACAATTAGAAAATCTCACGATACAAAACGAAAGTTGTAACCAAGGTCAAGCTGTTGCTCTGCATGTGGAAGGCGATAAATTTGTGGCAAAAAATATTCGGTTATTAGGATGTCAAGATACATTGTACACAGCTACAAATAGAAGTCGTCAATATTATCAAAATTGTTATATCGAAGGAACGACAGATTTTATTTTTGGTGAAGCAATTGCCGTTTTTGAGCATTGTACCATAAAAAGTTTGGCTAATTCTTATATTACAGCTGCGGCAACACATCAAGAGCAAGAATTTGGTTATGTTTTTTTCAATTGTAGTCTTATTGCAGAAGACAATTTGACAAAAGTTTATTTGGGAAGACCTTGGCGTCCTTTTGCCAAAACAGTTTTTATACATACCGAAATGGGAAAACATATTCTTCCTATTGGTTGGAACGAATGGAAAGGTGATGCAATGTTTCCAGATAAAGAAAAAAAAGCTTATTATGCAGAATATAAAAATAAAGGTTTAGGAAATAATCCTCAAAAAAGAGCAATTTGGTCGCATCAATTAACCGAAAAAGAAATACAAAAATATACCATCGAGAATATTTTTAACGGATGGAATCCAAAGCAGAATTAACATGAAAAAAATAATTTTATCAACGATTTTATGCTTGTTTTTTAGCATAATATTCGCACAAAAAAGAACCCTATTTCTTGTTGGAGATTCGACAATGGCGAATAAAGAAAATCCAACTAAAAATCCCGAACATGGCTGGGGACAACTTTTGCCTGAGTTAATGAATTCTGATTTAGAAATTCAGAATCATGCAACAAATGGAAGAAGTTCCAAAAGTTTTAGAACAGAAGGAAGATGGAAAAAAGTTCAGAATCAATTGAAAAAAGGTGATTATGTAATCATTCAATTTGGACATAACGATCAAAAAATTGAAGATTCTGTTCGTTACACAAATCCTGTCACTCAATATCGCGCAAATTTGGAACAATATGTTACAGAAGCACGAGCAAAAGGTGCTATTCCGATTTTAATGACTTCTATTGTTCGTCGAAATTTTAATGAAAAAGGCGTTTTGGTTGACACTCACGGTTTATATCCTTTGATTGTGAGAAGTGTTGCAAAAGATTTGGATGTTCCGTTTGTTGATATGCAATATTTGACAGAGAAATTGGAAATAAAATATGGTCCAGGAAACTCTAAAAAATTGCATTTACATTATCAACCAAATGAAATTGATTATTATCCAAAAGGCAAAAACGATGATACTCATCTATCAAAACTTGGAGCCGAAGAAGTTTCGAAATTAGCTGTTAAAGAACTGATCATACTAAATATCGGCTTAGAGAAATATATTAAAAAATAAGTTTTTAGTTTTCATTCTAAATCAATACCCCTCAACAAGAAATTTTGAAGAGGGGTATTTTTGTATTTTAAAAACTAAATCTTAGGTTCTTGTTGACTCAAACAATGGAAAGATCCTAGTCCCCAAATAATATCTGTAGAATCTATTCCTACAACTTTACGATCGGGGAAACATTTCTGAATAATATCCAAAGCAATTGCATCTTTTGCACAACGATAAGTTGGTACAATGACAGATTTATTCGCAATATAAAAATTCGCATAAGAAGCAGGTAAACGCTCACCTTCGCAATAAACCGCATCCGGCATTGGCAATTCAATAATGTTTAATGGACGTCCATCTCGTAATTTCATTTCTTGCAATTGGCGAAGATTCACTTGCAACAATTCGTAGTTATCATCCGATTCATCTGTTTCAACAACCGTCAAAACTGTATCTTCATTTACAAAACGAATTGTATCATCAATGTGTCCATCCGTATCATCACCAACAATTCCGTCTTCTACCCATAGAATTTGCGAAACTCCGTAATAATTTCTTAAAAATTCTTCGATTTGTTCTTGCGAATAATCTGGATTACGATTTTCATTCAGTAAACAAGATTTTGATGTCATCAACGTATCTTTTCCATTAAATTCGACCGAACCTCCTTCCATAATAATTCCAGGATGAAAAACAGGAAGATTAAATTCTGCACCAATTCTTGTTGGCACAACATCGTCATTTTCAAAAGGTGGATATTTTCCTCCCCACGCATTGAATCCCCAATCAACAATAACTTTTGGGTTATCAGGATTGTTTTTATTCAATAAAAATGCAGGACCATGATCGCGACACCATGCATCATTTGTTTCATTAAAATAAAACTCAACTTGTGACAAATCTGCATCCGTTTTTTCGATAAAAGACAACGCAAACACTTTCATTTCTTCATCTTTCACATTAATACGAACCTTTTCACCTTTCGATAATTCAGCAATAAATTCAGCATAAGCTGGATAAATTAACTGAATACGATCTGGCCAAGATTCTTCTTTGTGCGGCCAAGACAACCATGTTGCTTCGTGTTCTTCCCATTCGGCAGGAAATCTATATCCTAAATCTTTTGGGAATTTTGATGTATCTATAGTGTTCAATTTTATTTCTTTTCTAAAAGTTTAAACGTATTTTCGATATGTCCAGTAACTTTCCAATTATCATGACCTGGAATAACTTGTTTAATTTTTGGATGTTTTGTAACTAGTTTCTGTACTGTTTTTGGCCATTCAGTAACATTTGCTTCACCTGTGTAACCTAAATTTACAGCGTCAGCACCTTTTATCAAACAACCTCCATTCAGCACTTTATATTTTGGAAACCAAACCACAACATTATCAGAAGTATGTCCTTCACCAAAATATTCAACAACAAATTTTTCATTACCAAATTTGTATGTTTTTCCTAATTCAATCTCAAATTTTGATGTCGCTTTTCCTTCTTTTTTTAATTTAGAATTGGTTAAAGAAGTTGCATAAGTAGGAATATTCAAATCATTATAAAAACTTAAATCTCCTGCTCTATCATCATGCGAATGTGTTGCAAACACAGCGATAACTGGCAAATTATACTTTTCTTGTAACATATCATTTAATTCTTGATATTGCGATTTCTGCCAAGGAACATCAAACAAAACGATTCCTTTATTCGTTACCAAATACATTCCATTTGCATTATACTCAACACCATTAAACGAATTGAATGTTTGATAAACAAATAAATTGTTATTAATCGGATCAATCTGAATTGGTTTTATTTGACCAAATGCAAAACTTCCTATCAATGCTATAAGTGAAAATAATTTCTTCATTAATCCTCGTCTATAAAACGTTTTGTAATTGGTTGATAAGAATCGATGCGGCGATCTCTTAAGAAAGGCCAGTGTTTACGGAAGAAATCAGATTCGTTCAAATCCAATTCAACCACTTCTGTTTCCTCTTTATCATGCGTTGCTAAGTACAACAATTTTCCCTGCGCATTTGTCGCAAAAGAGCCTCCCCAGAACTTCATTGCTCCATCTTGCTCAAAACCAACACGATTTACAGAAATAACCGGAACTCCATTCGCAACCGCATGTGAACGCTGAATTGTTTGCCAAGCATTGTATTGATCTTGATTTGTTTCTTCGTCTTGCGTCGTATCCCAACCAATCGCAGTAGGATAAAATAAAATTTCTGCTCCCATCAATGCTGTTATACGAGAAGCTTCTGGATACCACTGATCCCAACAAATTAACACTCCAATTTTTCCAAATTTAGTATCAAAAACTTTGTAACCTAAATCACCTGGAGTAAAATAGAATTTTTCATAAAACGCAGGATCATCTGGGATATGCATTTTGCGATATTTTCCTAAATATTGTCCATCAGCATCTAAAATAGCGGTTGTATTGTGATATAAACCTTGCGCACGTTTTTCGAATAATGAAGCGATAATTACCACTCCCAATTCTTTAGCTACAACTGATAACGCATCTGTTGATGGTCCAGGAATTGCTTCTGCTAAGTCGAAATTATCGTAATCTTCTACATCACAGAAATATAATGAGGTAAACAATTCTTGCAAACACACAATTTGAGCGCCTTTTGCAGCTGCTACTTTTACTTGCTCTATTGCTTTGTTTAAATTTTCTTGTTTGTTATTAGTACAAGTCATTTGTACCATTCCAACTTTAACTTTTGCCATTTTATAAATAGGTCTAAAAATAAAAATGAATAATAATTACAAAAATAGCGAATTTAGTAGGATTTAATCTATTAGAATTTATATTTAAGAATATTTTATGTTTCAAATGTGATGAAATTTAAATTTCTATAAATCTATCTAACAATGCTATTTTGAGAACAGATTTAAGAAAATTTTAAAAAAAATTTACCTAAATATTATAATTTTTAACAAGTCTTTATTAAATTGTAACTTCTAATTTTGTCGCGAATAATTTAAAACATGAAAAAATTAATTGCCCTTTCTTGTCTTTTTAGCGGAATATTTATTTCAGCTCAAAGTCAAGAAAGTTACATTTTAGCAGAAAATTCTGCCTCTTCATCCACTTCTATCTCTACAAAAAAAATAACTTATGACGATCATTTAATGGCCGCAGAATCATTCAACGTTCCAATCGTGAAGAGTTTTGATGATATTGAAGGTTTAGTTGCTACAAAAAAATTAGTTGCAATTCCTGAAGAAGGAAATGGGTACACAATTGAGAAATTAACACACAGTAAAGCATTCTTAAATAACAGAGCAAAAACTGTGTTGGAACGAATTGCTTCAAAATTTCTGGACGAAAACAATGCTACAATTACTGTAACTTCGCTTACCCGTTCTGAAGAAAGTCAAGCAAGTTTAAGACGAGTAAATAGCAATGCAGCAAAAGGCGAAAGTTCTCATAACTATGGTGCTTCTTTTGATTTGTCGTATACAAAATTCAATAATAAATATACGTATAGCAAAACTCATCGTGATAATTTAGAAGCGATTTTAAAACAATTGCAAGAAGACGGTAAAATTTACTATATCAAAGAATATAGACAACACTGTTTTCATGTAACGGTTCGTAATCCCGATCAATTTAAATCAACAACAATGTAATATATAAAAGTTCTTTTCTATTTTTGCAGAAGAGAATTGAATCATGAAACAATTTTTAACAACTTTTTTTATTTGCTCTTCTTTATTCGGTTACGCTCAATCGCGAGTTGTTATAGAGCCTTCTAAAGAATATGTTCAGCATTTGAATGCCGCAAAATCTCATAAACTTGAGCTAATTGATGGTGATAAAAAGTTGAACAAATACATCAATCAAGGTAAATTGGTTAAAATAAAACAACGTGGTTATGGTTGGCGAGTTGGTGATTTAACACATAGTCATTCGTATCTTATTCCAAAAGGTCGAGATATTTTGACAAGTATTGCAAGAGATTTTGTAAAAACAACAGGTCAAAATTTTTTCGTTGTTACATCAATGACACGAACGCTACATGATCAAAATCGTTTGAGAGGAATTAATAAAAATGCTTCTTCTAATGATAGTTCACATAATTTTGGTGCTGCTTTTGATATTTCTTATGTTAGGTTTAATCATAAAATTAGACCTGATTCTAAACTAGAAAAAGAGTTAGAACAAGTGCTAAAAAATTATGTTAGAACAGGTAAAATTTACTACGTAAAAGAATCTAAAATTAGATGTTTTCATATTATCGTTCGGAATTATTAAATTCTGAACGATTTTTTTTTGTTTGTAAATAATAACTATACAATAATCCTATAAACACAAACAAACTACAAAAACCAAATAAGTTTGACATTCCAAACAAACTGATAACACCACCAATTAGAGGACCTGTAATTCCCAATGAGATATCAATAAACAAGCCATACGCAGCTAAAGCAGCTCCTTTACTATTATCTGAAACCAAAGCAACAGCCTCTACTCCCATCGCAGGAAAAACCAATGAAAAACCAATTCCTGTAATACCTGCACCAATAAGAGCTATAAAAGAATTTGGCGCACTAAAAAGAATTAATAAACCTATCGTTTCGACTATCATGCAAATAATTCCAACTTTTAATCCTCCTAATGTATTAATTGAACTATTAAAAAATAATCGTCCTACAATAAACAATAAACTGAAAACACTTAAACATAAAGCTGCATTCGACCAACTATAAAAGTCGTAGTAAAGTGTTATAAAATTAGAAATTCCTCCAAATCCAAGACCTGCAAGTGCTAAACAAATTCCAAAAGGAGCCACTGTTTTCAATACACTTATAAATGGTTGCGGAACTTTTGAAACTGCAGTTAATATATTCTCTTTATTTCTAGCTAAAAAATAACCTATAATCGCACAAACAATACTAAACAAACCAATAAAACCAAGTCCAAAATATTGATTTAAGATAACTCCCAATGGTGCTCCAATTGCCAATGCACCATAACTAGCAACACCATTATAAGAAATTGCTTTCGCTGTATGTTGTTGTCCAATTTTTAAAATTGCCCAGTTTATTGGACTTCCACCTACCATTCCTTCTGCTGCACCAGTAACCAATCTCGCAAGTACAAGAATAGCTATTGACAAAAAATGATTGTTTCTTGTGAAGTAACAAAAGTATAATAAAACTCCTGCTAAAATAAACAAACTCATACTCAATAAAACGGCTGGTTTAGGACCTTTTGTATCTACAATTTTTCCCGCATAACCTCTCAATATAAAAGTTATCACATATTGCAAACTAATTACAATACCCGCTACAAGCTCAGTAAAACCTAATGTTTTTGTAATAAAAATAGGTAAAATAGCCAACGGTAAACCTATAAGTAAATAACCTATAAATGAAAAACTTACATAACCTATAATTTGCATGAAAATTTGTCGTGAACTCATGCTTAATTTCTCTTCCATAACATAATGCAATCGGTTGCAAATTTAGAATATTTAATAATCAAAGACAATTATTCATCCATTATTAAATTTGAAAATATATTATTCTTATTTACTTAAATTTAATCTTTACTTATTGTTGTGTTAATCCGAATACCGCATAAAATATAGAATTTTAACATCTACAAAACAAGAAATTCACACAATGAAAAAAATCGTATTATCGCTGGTATTATTTGGAAGTTTTTATACTTCTGTCAACGCTCAACAACTTGCTAAAGGAATTGTTTTTGAAGATAAAAATCAAAACAATAAATTCGATAAATCAGAAAAACGTTTGGCAAACGTGCAAATTAGTAACGGAAAACAAGTTGTTTCGACAAATGATAAAGGAGAATATCAAATCGAGATTGATAACGAAACTATTTTGTTTGTCATTAAACCAACAAATTACAAAGTTCCTACAAACGAATTCAATCAGCCACAATTCTACTACATCAACAAACCTAATGGCTCTCCAAAATTAGAATATGCAGGTTCTGCTCCGACTGGAAATACTCCAAAGAGTATTGATTTTGCTTTAATTCCTACAAAAGAAAACGAAAAATTTTCGGCTTTAATTTTTGGTGATCCTCAAGCTTATACAGAAGAAGAAATCGAGTATTTCTCTAAAGGTGTAATTGATGATGTTAAAGGAATTAAAGGAATGGAATTCGGACTTTCTTTAGGAGATTTGGTTGGTGATGATTTGAATTTGCATCCATCTTATATAAAAGCTGTTTCGAAAGTTGGTTTACCTTGGTACAATGTTATGGGAAATCACGATATGAATTATGATGCAAAAGAAGATCAATATTCGGATGAAACGTTCGAGAAAAATTTCGGTCCAAATAATTATTCATATAATATCGGTAAAGCACATTTTATTGTTTTAGATGATATTTTATATCCAGATCCTCGTGATGGAAAAGGATATTGGGGAGGTTTCCGTCCTGATCAATTAGAATTCATTAAAAATGATTTAAAATTTGTTCCAAAAGATCATTTAATTGTTTTAGCATTTCATATTCCGTTGCGTGACACACGTCCAGAAGATAGAAATCAATTATTCGAATTGTTAAAAGATTACCCAAATACAATTTCAATGTCTGCTCATACACATTTCCAAGAACAGATTTTTTATGCAAATCAAGATGGTTGGCAACAACAAAAACCTCATCACGAGTACAATGTTGGAACAACTTCTGGTGATTGGTATTCGGGACCGAAAGATGCAAAAGGAGTTCCGGCCTCTACGATGCGTGATGGTACACCAAAAGGTTATGCTTTTTTACATGTAGATGGTAATCAATATAAATTTGATTATAAAGTTGCAAATTCACCAAAAGAAAAACAAATCGACCTGTACCACACAAAAAAAGTAAAAGAAGGTAAACGTAATCGTGCTTTTTTATATGCTAATTTCTTTATGGGACATGAATCGAATAAAGTGGAATATCGCGTAAATAATGGTGAATGGAAAGAGATGAATTGGGATCCTACAGTTGATTACAATTATATGGAAACTATCATGAAAATTGATAATGCAGAAATTACAAATATTGGAAACAGACCTTCTGCTCCAGAAATTTCGAAACATATTTGGTCAGTTCGCTTACCGAATAAACTAAAAGCGGGAGCTTATCCAATTGAAGTTCGAGCAACCGATTTGTACGGAAATACTTTTACAGAAAAATCTTCTTTCGAAGTTATCAAATAAAAGCATTTTATTCACGTCAATGAGCCACTTCAAAAGAAGTGGCTTTTTTTAATAAAATATTTTACAATTTATCCATGTTAAATAAAAGTCAATAAACCTTTACTCAAATGTAAAATTAATATCAAGACCTTTATTTTAGTAATGTTTACTTAAAAATCTCTTAATCCTAAGTTAAACAACTTCACAAACGGAAGATTTAGTTTTGTTAAAATTTTTAACACATAAACATTTCACATTTACAGCTATGAAACAATTAAAATTACCACTACTTCTACTTGGTGGATTTTTAAGTTTACACGCCAATGCTAAAACTTACATTCATACAAATTATTATCATTCAATTTCTCAAGATCAGAATCCAATCAAAGGTCAAATCGTTGATCAAAATGGATTCGGAGTTGCAGATGTTGAAATTATCATCAAGGGAACATCTTTTAAAACATTTACAGATGGAGATGGTTTTTTCGAATTTGTTTCAGTAAATGTTGCTCATCCTACATTATTGGTAAATTCATCTCAACACAAATTTATTGAATACACACCGAAAGATATTTCTCAGATAAGAATTACTTTACAAGAAGAATCTAACCAACTGAATGAGGTAATTGTCACTGCTTTAGGGATAAAGCGAGAGCAGAAAAAATTAGGATTTGCACAACAAAATATAGGCTCGGAAGAACTTGCAACAGCAGAAGCGAATAACTGGTCTTCTGGATTGAAAGGAAAAGTAGCTGGTCTTAATATTATTTCTGGAGGAAATGGACCAATCAATTCTCAGCAAATTATTTTACGCGGAGCAAATTCAATCGATCAATCAAAAAATTACGCTTTAATTGTCATCGATGGTGTTCCAATGAGCACAGAAATGACTTCTTCTGGAAATAATACTGCTTACATGGGCGATGATTCGCCTATCGATTTTGGTAATGGTATTTCTGATATCAATCAAGCGGATATCGAAAGTGTAACCGTTTTAAAAGGTCCTGCCGCAGCAGCGCTTTATGGAAATAAAGCTGCAAATGGAGCTTTAATTATAACAACAAAATCAGGTAAAAAAGGTAAACAATTAGGTTTAGAATATAAATCAACTGTAGCTATTGACGTTATTAACAATTGGCCAGATTTTCAATATGAATATGGTCAAGGAACTGGAAAGAGTTTCGATAAAAATGGCAATCCTTATTACTCATATCAAACCTCAGCAGATGGACCAAATACAGGAAGTACTTCTTCTGCATTCGGTCCAAAATTTGACGGACAATCATTTTTTCAATATGATCCAACTTTAGAAAAACAAGGGGCTGAAAGAACTTTATGGCGTGCTTATAAAGATAATAGAAAAGGATTTTGGCAAACTGGTTTTACTTTCAGTAATGCAGTTACACTTTCTGGTGGAAATGACAAAGGAAGTATGAGAGCTTCTATTGGACATCAGAAAAATAGCTGGATTATGCCAAATACAGGCTACGAGAATTATACTGCTGCGATTAATGGAAATTATCAAGTGAGTGATCGTATCAAAGTTTCGACTGCCTTAAACTATACTCGAAAAACAAGTGATAATTTACCAGGAACTGGTTACAATAATGGATCTATAGCCTATTTTATGATCTTCCAAAATCCAAACGTAGATTTAAATTGGTACAAACCAATTTGGAAAAAGGATTTCGATGGAGTAAAAATGATTCGCCCATTTAGTTCGTACATGGACAATCCTTATGCTATTGCTTACGAAGCTGTTAATCCATTAAGAAGTAATCAATTGATTGGTAATATTGAAGCCGATATTAAATTAAGTAACAAACTAAGTTTAATGCTTCGTCCTGCAATTAATACCTATACTCAATTGCGCGAACAAAAACGTCCATTTGATATGAATCGTACGCCGAATGGATATTACAAAAGACAAGACATATCTAAAACTGAAACAAATATCGATTTCTTATTAACTTATACTGATAAATGGGGAGATTTTGGTTTCAATGCAAATGTTGGAGGTAATAGAAAAAATTATGAATACAGAAATTTAACGGCTTGGGTAAATGGTTTAGCTTCGCCTGGAGTTTATAAACTTTCGAATGGATTAACTTCTCCTTTTGCAAGAACGTATGATTCTAATTTAAAAGAAAATTCATTATATGGAATGGCTTCATTTGGTTGGAAAGACATGATTTTCGTTGATTTTACAGGTCGTAACGACTGGAATTCTTCTGTTGCAGTAAAATATAGCTCATTCTTTTATCCTTCAGTCTCTTCAAGTTTTATTCTGTCAGATTTATTCAAAATAAAAGGACCTATTAATTACTTAAAATACCGTTTATCATTTGCAAAAGTTGGTAACGGAGGTACAACAGGTTGGACAAATAGATATTACGATCAAAGCGATTTTACAGCATCTGCAGTAGTACCTGGAAGATTATTTAATCCTGATATTAAACCTGAATCTACAACATCATGGGAAACTGGTTTCGAGGCTTTATTATTCAAGAAAAGATTAAGCTTAGATTTTACAGTTTATCAACAAAGTACAAAAAATCAAATCTTCGAATTACCAAATGATATCACAACTGGCTATTCAAGAAGAGTGGTAAATGGAGGAGAAATTGAAAACCGAGGAATTGAAATAGCAGCTACGTATTCTCCAATTAAAAGTAAAGATTTTGAATGGAAAATGATTGGAACTTGGTCTAAAAATGAAAACAAAGTAAAATCTTTAGTAGAAGGAATAGAAGGTGATCAAATGATTCTTGGTCAATCTGGAACAGTTTATCAAATTGCTAAAGTTGGCGGTTCTTCTACAGCTCTATATGGTGAAAAATTTGTAAGAAACGATGCGGGACAAATCATTTATGATGCAAAAACAGGTGTTCCACTTAAAAATGGATTAATAGAATATGTTGGAGACGCAACACCTAAATGGAGAGCAGGTTTCACAAATGAAATCAAATTCAAAACATTGCGTTTCAGTTTTACATTAGACGGACAATATGGTGGAATTGTCTATTCACAAACTTATCACAAAATGATGGAGCAAGGAAAATTGGCAGATTCTTTACCTGGTCGAGAAGATGGTTACATCATTGGAAATGGTGTTGTATTGAATGCTGACGGAACTTATTCTCCAAATACAACAAAAGCTGATGTGGCAACTTATTATGCTGAATATAATCGTCGTGCAAATGTAGAATCTAATTCATTCGAAGCTTCATATTTAAAATTAAGAGATGTGAGTTTAACATTTGATTTTCCTAAAAGATTATTATCAAAAACAGGTTTACAAGCATTGTCATTAACAGTTTACGGACGCGATTTATTCACGATTAGTGATTTTCCTTTATACGATCCAGAAACAGCATCATTAAATGGAAATACTTATGTACCTGGAGTTGAAATGGGACAAATGCCGTCAACAGCAACGTATGGAGTAACCTTAAAAGCTTCATTATAATTTACAACATTCAATTTATTAAAATGAAAAAGATTTCAATTCAACTATTTTTTGCCTTCACTATAATTTCAACTGTTTTCTCTTGTACAAACGATTTTGAGAAAGCAAATGAAGATCCAAACTTAATCACAGAAATTAATTCAGGTTCTGTTTTAAATCCTGTTCTTTATGATTTGGCTGAAAATAATGTTTTAAAAAACTACGATATTACAGCTCAATTGATGCAAGTTCATATTCCTTATCCAAGCAATGCAATGGGACTTCATCGTTATGATGTAACAACAGGAACGGGAAATTCGACTTGGAATAATGCCTACACAAATCTTGTTAATTTGGAGGAAATGCTAAAAGTTTCGCAAAAAGCTGGAGATGTCAATTATCAAGCAATTGCATTAACGCTTCGTTCTTTAGTTATTTCTAATTTAACCGATATGTTTGGCGATGTTCCTTTTTCTCAAGCAGCCAAAGCAGAAGAAGGAATTACAAAACCAAAATTTGATACACAACAAGATATTTATAAGCAATTATTAAATGATTTAGAGAAAGCAAATCAATTATATGTAACTAATTTAGGTCTAAAATATGGTACCGATATTTTATTCCCAAGTAGTGAAAAAAACATCAATATAACACGTTGGAAAAAATTCACAAATTCTCTTAAAATGAGATTATTATTAAGAATTTCGAATCGTGATGCATCTGCCTTAACAGAACTTAAAAAAATAATTGATAATCCGACAACTTATCCTATTTTCGAAAGTGAATCAGAATCTGCTATTTTACAAATTTCTGGTTTAGCACCAAGTTTATCTCCTTGGCCAAGAGCACAAGATTATAGAGATAGCCGAACATTCACAACATTTTTTATTGATAAAATGAATGAAACTAATGATCCTCGTTTACCAATTTTAGTCAATAAAGCTTCTAATTTGGATGGTTCTTCATTAGGTTACAAAGGAGTTCCTGCAGCTTACGAAGGAAATAGTTCTGATTACAAATTCAATCCGTCATCTCCTAACAATGCAATTGTTATCGCTCCGATGAAAATTCCATTAATGACTTATGCTGAAGTTGAGTTTATAAAAGCTGAAATGGCTCAAAAAGGTTTAGGTGGTGATGCAAAAACTCATTATGATAAAGCTGTAAAAGCTGCTGTACAATTATGGACGAATATCGAGCCTACTGCTGAATTTATGGCACAAGAAAAAATTAAATACAACAATACGTTAGAACGTATCATCGATCAAAAATATTTTGCTTTATTCTTTACAGATTACCAACAATGGTTTGAATATAAAAGAACTGGTTTTCCAAAATTACCGACAACTTCTACCATGTTGAATGATAAAAAAATGCCTCGTCGTATGCTTTATCCAACAAGTGTTAGAAATTATAACCCAGAAGGCTATCAGAACGCACTTCAACAAATGGGACCAGATAACATCAATACGCGTGTTTGGTGGGATGTAAATTAATTGCATACATTCCACATTTAATAGAAAACGACCTTGTAATTAAGGTCGTTTTCGTTTTATTTGTATCTTCACTAAAAATATTTTTATGCATATAGAAGAGTTAAGAGAGTTTAGTTTAGGACTTCCATTGGTCGAAGAAAAATTTCCTTTTGATCAATCTACTTTGGTCTTTTATATCGCTGGAAAAATGTTTTGCCTTTGTAATATTGACGATTTTGATTCTGTAAATATCAAATGTGATCCAGATAATGCAATCGAATTACGCGCAACTTTCGAAGCTGTAATTCCTGGTTATCACATGAACAAAAAACATTGGAATACTGTTAAAATTCATCAAGACGTGAAAAACATTCAAATCAAAGAATGGATAAAAGATTCTTATAATTTAGTCATCTTAACTTTACCAAAATCTAAACGTCCTAAGTTGATTTAATTCTCTGTTTTCACCAACAATTCACCTATTGTTTTTGATTTCAGTTCTGTTTCTCGCCATTCATTTTCAGGAATAGAATCGGGCATAATACCTCCTCCTACATACAAATTTACTTTATTAGAATAGATTTTTGCACATCTAAGATTAACAAAATACTCCGATTCTGTTTTATTTTGAAAGCCCATAAAACCTGCATAAAAAGTACGATTATAGCCTTCGTTTTCGAGAATAAAATCTTTTGACAGATCCTTTGGCATTCCTCCTACAGCAGGCGTTGGATGCAAAGCTTTCAACAAGTCATACAGCTGAGATTTGTCTTTTAATTGAGCTGAAATAAATGATTTCAAATGTTCAAAAAATCCTGCATTTACCGAAAATGGTCCGTCCACATCAATGTAAGAAGTATAAGGTTCTAAAGTTGACGAAATATAATCAGTTACTACTTGTTGTTCGTGATATTCTTTCTCTGTCCATTCATCTTCTTTTGCTTTTGTTCCAGCTAAAGAAACAGTTTGTATAAATTGATTATTTTCTTTCAATAAAAGCTCTGGCGAAGCTCCAATCCAACAACCTTCTTCTGTATCAAATCGCAAATACACATAGGCATTTGGATAATGTTGATGTAAATTTTTAAAAGTTTCAACTAAATTAATATTCGTTTCTGGAAGTGAATTGATTCGACTAATTACAATTTTTTTAGTTGGTGAATCACTTTGTAATTCTTCAACTGTTTTTTGAATTAAATCAATATAATTTTCATACGAAATTGCTTCATTTTTGTTTGATTCTGGTAAAGAAAGTTCAAAATTTGGTAATTCATTTATTCCAATATCTATAACCTCATTATCATTAAATTCAACCAATTTTGTATTATCGAAACTATTACAAATAAACTTGTTATCCGATTCAAAATCTTTATTTTCCCACAACTCCACTTGTGTAGAATTTGGTTTTCTAAAAAGAAGAAAAGGTTCTTGATTCTGAATTAATCTTTCAAGTTTATCTTGAAATTTTTTAAACATGTTTTTTAGAAATAATAGCGTTTGTTAAATGTGTATAACAGATTAATTTATCGTTTTCATCTTTGATTTCAATCTTAATCAAATGCGAAGTACGACCTTGTTTTACGACTGTTGCATGCCCAAAAATTGTTCCTTCCTTTTTTGGACGAAGATGATTTGCGTCAACATGTTGACCAACCGCCACAAAATCATCCGAATGTAAAATAATATTTGACAATGTACTTCCCAACGTTTCCGCCAAAACGATAGAAGCGCCTCCATGCAATAACCCAAATGGTTGATGAACTTTAGGCGTAACAGGCATTTTTCCTGATAAAAAATCTTCTCCAACTGCCGTAAATTCTATATCTAAAGTTTCAAGTAATGTATTTTTCGAAATTTCATTGAACTTCTGTAAAATATCTTGTTCGTTCATAATTTAATGTATTTTTGGGTTATAAAGTGCTGGATGTTTTGCCCTAACTTTTTTGTAAAAATCTTGAATTTCATCCATCACATCTTCTAAAGTTCTGTTTTCTGTTTCTACAATTTTTGAAATTCCAGCTCTTTTTTTCTTGAAATCACAATAAGCCAAAACAATCGGAACATCTGCTTTTTGCGCGATATAGAAAAATCCATTTTTCCACTTTTCTGCACGAGAACGCGTTCCTTCTGGTGTATTAATTAAATATAATTTATCTGATTCTTTCAAAATATCTGAAGCAAAATCGACCATATTATGTCGTTGAGAACGATCAATTCCGATTCCGCCCATTTTCTTTATAAAATATCCATACCAAGGTTTTGTCCAAGCATCTTTGATAAACATTTTCATTGGAATTCCCATTTGCCAAAAAGCCAAAATAGTATAGTAAAAATCCCAATTGGAAGTGTGCGGAGCGCAAACCAAAACGCATTTATCTACTTTCGATAGATCGAGATGATTATCTAATTTCCAACCTCCTAATGAGTACAAAAGTTTGCCTAAAATTTTTTTCATAAAATGATGCTTTATGCATTTGCAAACATACAAAACTCGAAACGGATATTAGTCAATGTAACCAAAAATAAAAAGAGACATTCCGAAATGAAATGTCTCTTTTTGAATATTATTAATTAAAATACTTCCTAAGTCTATGCAAAGAAATCAACGATTATTTGAATGATTTCTGTAGTTAATGTTAATAGAATCTGTATCATCTTTATAGTGTATTTCTTGGTTTGATTTTTCTTTTTTGTTTTCAGTTCTTGGTAAATTTAGTCCTACTGAACCGTCTTTACTTTCGACACGAATACCATTTTTATCAATTCTAACTCTCGCCGAATCGTTTCCGTCATTCAAATTTATGTTTACATCCTCTGAATCAAGATTAATATCGTCCTCAGAATCTGAATCTTTTTGACAATTCAAACATACGAATTTTTTTCCATTATATCCAATAAATTTATTCTTCAAATCGTATAAATAATCACGATCATTATCATTATTAATAATTGTTATTCGATCAGTGTTATTCGTGTGAATTAATTTGTTCTTAGGAACATACAATTTGATATCAACCGTTTGATTTCTAAATTTACCATCTTTAGGAATTTTAATAAACTCATCTAAATAAAGTTTATTTCCATTTAATTCGTAATTATATCTAATTGCTTCTAAATTGCGTTTTGCTTCTTCTTTGCTTCCTCCTTTAGAAGAATAAGTTACTTGAACATGAAGTTTATCGTCTGTACTTTCTTCAATCTCAAAAATATCATCAATTGGAATGATTAAGTTTCCATCAGCATCAATTAATTGATCTAAATCGTTAAAAGTTTTGAACTTTAAGTTACCTTCATTATTTTCTCTAAAATAAACTTGTAAGGTATCAGAAGGAATAACATAACTTTTTTCTTGTGTCATTTCAACTGAGTTTCTAAATTTACTTGCTGTACTTACAGAAATTCCGATGATTGCAAATAATGCAACAAACCAAAGAGCGATTGATCCAAAGATGACAGCTTTGCTTACTTTTACTTTATTCCAGAAACATTTTACACCTAAAATTGTCAACAAAATACCTGGAATTACCATTAATATTCCTCCAAATATTTTGGCTGCCATGCTCATCCATTCCTCTTCAACAAGATAACCGAATAATTCTGTTGGCATTTCTGTCCAAGTAGTAAAGAAGAAAAAGAATCCTCCAATGATTAATCCAATTCCTGAACTTAGAATGATAAATCCGATGAACCAAAGTAAAATTCGACCAAAAACACCAAAGGCTCCGCCTAATTTATTACTTAATTCTTTGCTTCCACTTACAACAGCTTCACTAGCTTGTTCTACGTTTTTTTTTAATGTATCAATGTTTGCTGGTTGTCCGTACATCTGTAACTTCTCTGATGTTGTTTTTGCTTTTGGAACAAAAATTAACAAGATAAAATAACAGAATACCACTAAGAAAAATGATACACCTGCTGTGAAAATTCCCAAAATTCCAAGAACTAACCAAATAGAACGTACAAACCAAGGATCAACGCCCATATAATGCGCCAAACCAGCAGATAATCCTGTTACAATTGTATCATCTGGATCGCGGTACAAACGTTTCGCACCAGTTTGTTGCCCACCATACGATTGATTATTTGACGAATAATTGTATGATGAATTTGTAGACGTTTTTTCGTTCTCTTCATCTTCTTCAACCTTATATTGATCTGGATGTCCCATCGTTGCAATTACAAAATTGATGTCATCTTCGTTTACGACTTCTCTAAATTTTAATCGTTCACGAAATAATTCAGAAATACGGATTTCTACATCTTCAATAATATCTTCTACACCTTCCGTACCTCTCAACGAAGTTTTTACATCTTGTAAATAGGTCTTTAATTTATTATAGGCGATTTCGTCTAACACGAAAGAAAATCCTCCTATACTTATTGATACTGTTTTATCCATTTTTCTGCGTTTCTGTGGTTACTTTATTCACGGCTTCAATTAACTGTTCCCAAGTTTCAGCTAATTCTTTTAAAAAATTTTCACCTAACTCTGTAAGTGCATAATATTTGCGAGGTGGTCCTGACGTTGATTCTTCCCAGCGATACTGTAAAAGGTCATCATTTTTTAGTCTTGTCAAAAGCGGATATAATGTTCCTTCAACAACAATCATCTCTGCTTTTTTCAATTCGTCTATGATATCAGATGCATAAGCATCTCCTTTTTTGATAATGCTGAGAATACAATATTCCAGTACACCTTTTCGCATCTGAACTTTTGTTTTCTCTATATTCATAAGAACGGCTTGTTTTATTTTGTTATACAAATATATATAAAAGTTTTAGTATTATGCAAAACAAAGTACTGAATTATTTTTAGTATTATAAATAAAAGACATACCAATCTGCCTGTTTATCGAGGTTTATTGAATTAATATTTTTTTTAAGTTTTTTAAGTTTTTTAAGTTTTTTAAGTTTTTTAAGTTATTTAAGAATATTTTAAAATCGATGTTTTTTTTATGAAAAAGTACTTGATTTTACTTGAAAAAATATTAACTATCATTTAAAAATCACCTTCAAAAATCACTCATTCTACTTGAATTAGTTTTATTACCTTTGTCAAAAATCGAGCTCACACAATGAAAAAAATTATAGGAAGTGCAATGCTTTTAGGAGCATTTTTAGCTTCAGAAAGTGCTTTAGCTTGGGGATTAACAGGTCACCGAGTAGTTTCTCAAATTGCAGAACAACATATTAGCAAGAAAACTCGTAAAGAAATTACAAAAATTATTGGTCCACAAAAATTAGCGTATTGGGCGAACTGGCCAGATTTTATCAAGTCTGATGATTCTTGGAAACATGCAGATTCTTACCATTACGTAAATATTCCAGGAGATTTGGATCGTGCACAATTTGATGTTGCGCTAGATGGAACTTCTGATGATAATATGTACAAAAAAGGTTTGTTTTTGATTAATGAATTAAAAAACAACAAGAATTTAACAATCGAACAAAAACAACACGATTTATATTTCTTGATTCACATTTTGGGAGATGCGCATCAACCTTTACATGTTGGGCGTCCAGACGATTTGGGTGGAAATAGAATCAAAGTTGAATGGTTTCGCGATAAAGTAAATATTCATACCGTTTGGGATTCTAAATTGGTTGATTACGAAAACTATTCGTACACAGAATATTCTAATTTACTGGATATTGCAACGAAAGAACAACAAAAAACAATGCAAGAAGGAACTTTTGCTGATTGGATTTACGGCTCTTATATTATTGCAAACAGAATTTACGCAGGTGTTAAAATGGACGATAAATTAGGTTACCGTTATCATTTTGACAACAAAAAAACGATCGAAGATCAAATGCTAAAAGGCGGTCTACGTTTAGCAAAAGTTTTAGACGAAATTTATAAATAAATAGAATCTTTACCGAGATTTACAAATCCTGAAAATGACTTTTCAGGATTTTTTTATGTTCAAAATTTAAATTTTCGGTCATTTTGACATTTGAAAATAGTAAAAACCAGTCATTTTGTCTTAAAATATCGATTTGCACATAATTTGAATAAAGTGAAAACATGAACAATGAAATCAAAAATTTAAACATACAAGACATGAATACAGCAAGAAAAAATAGAGCAAATTATTTTCCTTTTGGATTTGAAAATGCAATGCGTCCAAAATTTGAAACTTTTGTAAATTCTCAAAATCAATTTCCTGCAGTAAATATCAAAGAAAATGAAGATAGTTTCGAGATTTTATTAGCTGCACCAGGTTTAAACAAAGAAGATTTCTCTATTGAAATTGATGAAAATATTTTGAAAATTTCATCAGAATTTAAACAAAATGAAGAAGTAAAAGAAGAAAAATTTTCGAGAAAAGAATTTAATTTTTCAAGCTTCAGAAGAGCATTTACATTGCCAGAAACCATAAACGAAGATAAAATAGAAGCTTCTTATGTAAACGGAATTTTGCAATTAGTTCTACCTAAGAAAGAAGAAGCTTTACCAAAAGAAAAACGTAGCATACAAATTTCATAGATATAGTTAATTTTAGTTGGTTAGTAAATCCTCAATTCTTCGGAGTTGAGGATTTTTTGTTTAAATCAAATTTATAATTTTATCATTTCCTCAAAAACAATGTTAAAAAAAGTGACTATTTTATCGAAAACGGAATCAAAAAGTTCTTAACAAAAACACTTAATAATTTTTATAAAAAAGTGTTTTTTAGTAAAAATTATTAAAAACTAATCTTTTACATTTACAAAAGATTAAAATTCAACTATGCACAAAAACATTTTATCTACAATAACTTATGTTGTAAAAACACGTTTTTGCACAAGCTCAAAAGAATTTCAAACAACTGAATTTAATTCGGATAACGGGTTAAAAAATAGGTTGGATGCTTTTAATTTTCTTAAAAATTACATCGAAATTATTTCAAATGAAGGTTTGCTACAAATTGAAAGTAACTTTATTCAACCAAAAGCAATTGATCGAATAAATACTGAAATCAATTTTCCTAACGAAAATAATTACAAACGCTTAAAACTAGTTAATCAAGAAGCTATTTTTATCACTCCAAATGAAACCATTTTTCCTTACGGAATTAGTTTGTCTTTTGTGTTAAATGAAGATTTCGATTCTTTAAAAAAAGATAACGAATATGAAATTTATTCTTTAAAAAATTCTAAACAAATTAATTATTCTGAACAACTTAACAATTTAATAAACGAATATAAGTTACTGAAAAATTTAGGTTTTGAAGAACAAATAAATGCAATAAAATTAAATAAAAATCTATTCTCAAATTTTGCTATTAAAGATGACTATTTCAAAATTTTAGACACACCTTTTTTGTGGAATAACCCAACAAGACAATTTTTTATAAATAATATTTCGAACAACGAATTTATTCTAGATTGTCTTTACGATCATCTTTTTCATTATCAATATTTTAATTATGTTCAGTTTTTAGAAAAGAATTGTCCGAAAGAAATTGAAAAAAATATTTATGCAATGCTGCATGGTCAGGGAGGTTTATTATTTGTTGGTTATCATCCAGAAAATTTAACCGAAAGTATTATGAGCGATGTCGAATTGATTAATTATTACAATTTACTTGATGCAAATTTTTCTCAGGACGAATATTTATATAAAAACATTAATTTACAGATATTTAGTTTCAATGATTTTCCAGTTTTAGCAATTACGGTTTTTCCATTAAATGAAGAATCGAAAAAGAATCATGCCTATAACCCTGACAAAATATTTGTGCTACAAAATAATCGATTCATTAAAATGAAAGATAGTTAAAAAACAATACTATATTTTCAAAAAAACATAATTACACAAAAGACATCTACAGATGTCTTTTTTTATTTCACAAAATATTCTATTTTAGACCTAATTTGTAAAATTTATCACACGAAATTACTTTAATTATGAAATTGATTAACACATTAACCTACTCTACAATTGTATTATCGTCTATTGCGGTACATGCGCAAGCACAAGAAAAATTAGACCCAACTGTACAAAGTTTTGTAACCGAAATTCAAAATAATTCGCAGTTGAAGAAAATTTCGCACGAATTATTAGACGGAATCGGACCTCGTTTAGTAGGAACTCCACAAATGGATCAAGCAGGAGAATGGGCAATTAAAACGTTGAAATCTTGGGGAATTGATGCCCGCCGTGAAGATTATGGAACATGGAAAGCATGGGAGCGCGGAATAACGCATGTTGATATGACGTATCCAAGAGCAAAATCTATCGAAGCTACTCAATTAGCATGGTCACCAGCAACTAAAAAAGCTGTGAATGCAGATGCTATCGCAATGCCTGTTTTCAAAACAAAAGCTGAATTTGACGCATGGTTACCTTCTGTAAAAGGAAAAGTTGTTTTGATGTCACAAAACCAATCATATGGACGTTCTGATTATCAATACAAAGATTTTGGTTTAGAGGATTTGTATAAAAAAGTTACTGAAACAAGAAAAGCTGAAGCCGAAGCTTGGGCAAATTCTATAAAAGTGACAGGTTACAACAACAATACACTTCCAGAAGTTTTTGAGAAAAATGGAGCTGCAGCGGTTGCAATTTCTTATTGGACAGGAATTATGGGAGCAAATAGAATTTTTGGTGCAAAAACGAAAACTATCCCAATGTTAGATATTTCGAATGAAGATTACGGAATGTTATATCGTTTAGCTGAAAATGGAACTGCTCCAAAATTGACTGTTAATGCACAATCTAAACACAATGGAGTTGCGAAAACATTCAATATTATTGGAGAAATTAAAGGAAAAGAAAAACCAAACGAGTACATTATTCTTTCTGCTCACTTCGATTCTTGGGATGGAGCGCAAGGAGCAACAGATAACGGAACTGGAACTATCACAATGATGGAAACAATTCGTACAATCAAAAAATTATACCCAAATAACAAACGTACAATTTTGATTTGTTTATGGGGAAGTGAAGAACAAGGATTGAATGGTTCTCGTGCTTTTGTAGAAGATCATCCAGAAATTATTAAAAACACTCAAGCTGTATTTAACCAAGATAATGGAACAGGACGTGTAGTAAACATCAATGGATCTGGTTTTGAAAAATCATATGAATACATGACGCGCTGGTTACAAGCTGTTCCTAATTTTATTACGAAAGAAATCAAGACAGATTTCCCTGGAATGCCAAGTGGTGGAGGATCGGATCATGCATCTTTTATCGCTGCAGGAGCGCCAGCTTTCGGACTTAGTTCATTAAATTGGGGTTACGGTACGTATACTTGGCACACAAACAAAGATACGTATGATAAAATCGTTTTTGAAGAAGTACAAACGAATGCAATTTTGAGTGCTACTTTAACGATGATGGCAGATCAAGAAAAAGATTTAGTAAGTCGTGAGCGTCGTATTTTACCTAATGGTAGAGACGGAAAACAGCAAGAATGGCCAGAGGTTAAAAGCCCGGCAAGAAATTCTGATACTTATTTAAAATAAGATATTTTCAAATAAAAAGTCCACTTTCAGTGGACTTTTTATTTCATATATTTAACTTTCTCTATAATCAACAAACGTAATTGGTTTTCTACTTTCTGGCTTGAAAACAATTGATTGTAATTCTTCAAAAGTTTCAAATTTTATAGAAGGCGTTACGCGTAATTTTGCTCTGAAATAATCTTTTATTTTTGCTAAAAAATCATCGGTTTCGTCTGTTGAAACTAATCGAATTAAAATTTCATCTGTTCCAAATTCGTTCGAATAAATTTCGATTAAATGTAATTTGATTTCATCAAAATGATTCAAAATATCATGTAAAGCTGGCGGATACAAGGTTGTTCCTTTGTACTTTATCATATGTTGCTTTCTACCTTCAACTGGTCCTAATCGATACGAATTACTCCCGCATATACATTTATCGGAATGTTTGCGTACTAAATCACCTGTTTTAAAACGCAATAAAGGCATTCCTTCTATTCCTAATGTTGTAATTGTCAATTCACCTAATTCACCATCTTGTACAACTTCATTATTCTCGTCTAAAATTTCTGTGATAATCAAATCTGGCTGATGATGTCCTCCAACCGATTCATTACATTCTGTAAACGCTGTTCCCATCTCGGTTGAAGCATAAGTCGAAAAAAGTTGAATATCCCATTTCGAATTTATTTTTTGCGCCAACAAAGACGAATTCAAATCTTTATCACGCAACGACTCTCCAATACACAAAACCGATTTTACGGATGAATTTTGATAATCGATGTTATTTTTCTCTGCATAATCTAACATTTTCAATAAAAAAGATGGAACAGCAACCAAAAATTTGGGTTGATATTTTAAAATAGAATCCCATTGCAATTGCGGAACTCCAGCACCAACACGAATAACGCCCGCGCCTATTTTTCTCAAACCAAGAAAATACGCCAAACCAGCCATAAAACGACGATCAATCGTTGTCATCAATTGTACAACATCACCTTTTTGAACCCCAATTCGTTGAAAAGAATTCATTTCATTTGCTGCCAGACGATCTAAATCTTTATCCGTCAAACCAAATGTTACAGGATCACCTAAAGTTCCAGAAGTTGTTGAGTAATCAATAATTTCAGTTAATGGAACACATAAAAAATCAAAATTATATTGTTGCAAATCATTCTTCGTTGTAACAGGAATTAATTTTAAATCTTCCGTTGTTTGAATAGATTTCCAATCAATTTGATATTTTTTGAATAAATCTTGATAAAATTTGGAATGCGTCGCAAGATACTTTATCTGTTCTTGAAGTTTCTGATTTTGAAATTCTTTAATCTCTTCTAAAGATTGAAGTTCTAAGGATGTTAACGCGTTTTTCGAGAACATTTGGATAATTTTTTCTGAATTTTATTTCGGTCAGGAACTGTAGTCACCTCCTTTGTCAATGCTAATTTATAATAAAAACTCGCTTGTTGATAATCTTTCTGCTGAAAATAATAATCACCAACTTTGTCATAAACCAACCAAAAATCAGGATTATTTTGAATGTAACTTGTTAAAAAAGTTTCATCAATTTTCTTATTTTCTTTTATCAACTTACTTATTTGGTGTGTTTGTTCACGATATTTTTCATAATTAGAATAATCAGCAGATAAGACAAACTTGTCTTTTTCTATTCTCAAACTATCTACATTTAACATATAATTTGAAATAGAATCATTAAAAATTTTATTCAAATCATAAGCTGTAAACTCACCTAATTGATATGGATTTGACGAAACCCAAACCAATCGTTTATCTGGTTGAAAAACAACTGCGTGATGCGCCAATAGTTGATTCAAAGCCTTTTCATTTCCGTAACCTAATTTAGTGTTTTTCAAACCATTTGTATCACGCAATAATTCAACCATTTTAGTGGGATTTAGCTTATTTTCATTCGAAAGATGTTCTTCAATTTTTTCAAAACGATAAACCGAATGACTTTCCTCTTTTTGAATATTATTTCGCTTATCATCCAAATAAACATCACTCTGAAAATGGTTAGTACAAGCTAAATAAGGTTGATTTTGAACTTCATAAACACCAAACTTTTTAGGAGAAATTTCTATCAACACCACACGATGATCTTTTGAACTACCAATCATGATACTCTCAGAAACGAAAACCTTTTTAGTCTTTGCTATTTCAATTGCTTGATCAATCGTTGAGGCATATTGTAAAATTTCTAAAGCAACGAGAGAAATAGGCGTTTTTGCTTTAAGTGGAATAGAAGATTTTCCCGCATTTATCGTTACTGTAAGCCCTTCCAGATTCATTCCAGACGAAACACCAATCATTCCACACCAAGTCACCGACATATATGGATAACCAGAATTTGGCTTGACAAACGAAACTATTTTATTCTTCGCAAAATCATCATTTGCATAAAAGTCAAAATTGCGACCAATCAACAAACCTCCATCTTCAGATTTATTATCCAAAACAGCCAAAGATGAACAACCAACCAACATCAAATCATGCATAGCATGTCCTATATCGTGCGCCCCATGTAAAAAAAGGTTACGATTATATTTGTCTATTAACGAATCATAGTGGCTATTTGCAGACTCAGAAAGTCCATAAATTTGTGCTTTATATTCGTTGTTGACATATTTATGTAAATCTCGATTATAATATTTGAGTACTTTGAAAAGAAATTTTCTGCGCTTTTCAGAAGGAATAAAATCAGTTATCAAATTCATGAAAGATTGCTCTTGAAAAGCATATAATTCTTTCGTTAAAACACCTGTTTTTTGACCAATTTCTAACGGATCTCCCGAAACAAAAAGTTCCCAATTTTGTGTTTTATTTTTCTTAAAAAAATTATTTTCAATATAAAAAAGTGAGTCATTGATCTCATTTCTACTATATTGTTTTGATTGAAAAGTAGACAAATCAGGACGATTTTCTAAACTTTTTCTAATGCCACAAGATATAAACGTAAAAAAAATAAACGTAAAAAAGTAAATAGTTTTATTCATTCGCATTTAGTTTTATTTCACGATGAACTTTATTCATTAAATAGTCAGCACCAAGGATTTCGCAACATGTTACAAATGCACCAACCGTTACACCCAAAACTCCATGAACACGGACATTTTGACCAGTAAAAAACACATTTTTTACTTTTGATCTTGGTGAAATAAATGTTTTCATCGGATGATTACTATCTTTCAAATATCCATACATATTTCCTTTTTCAGAACCTATAAAATCGCGATAAGATAAAGGCGTAGAAGTATGAATTGAAGAAATTTTTTCTCTAATATCAGGAAATTTTTTCTCTAATTTACGAATGATTAATTCCGTTTTCTGACGTTTAAATTCTTCATATTCTTCTCCTCTATTTCCGTAATTATCATTAATATCAACATTATACGATTCTTCCCATTTTTGTACTTCATCAAACATCATATACGTCATAACCGTCATACTTTCCGAATACTCTTCATCTTTTTGATCCATACTAAATGTTGCAATGTATGTATTTGGCCAATCATTTGTAGTTTTTTCGTAGCTGTCCCACACATCATTTATCGAGTTAAAATGATAAATATTATGATTGATATAGGAAAAACTTTTTGGCTTAAAAACAATATAAATAGTAAATGCAGAAGGCGTTACTTCCAAGCTTTTGACGCGTCGAGAAAATGGTTTACCAAACTTACGCTCGCCTAACATATCTATTGTTTTTTTAATGTCAATATTCGAAATGAATAAATTACCAAAGAAACGTTTTCCTTTTGTTGTTTCACAACCAATTACTTCTTCATTCTCGTTTTGTACAAATGATTTTATTTCTTGGTATTTATAAATTTCACCTCCATATTTCTTCAGTTCTTTGATCAAAAGTTTCGCGATTTGGCTTCCTCCATTTACACATCTCCAAGCCGAATGTATATAAGAGTTAACTGAAAGCGCGTGTATGTACAAAGGCGTTTTCTCTGCTTGTCCTACATAAAGAAAATTATTTCCTACTAAAACCGCTTTCAAACGCTTATTTGTGAAAACCGAATCGATGTATTCTTTCGCATTAATCGACAAAAAATCTTCTTCATCAGCAAAAGTTCCGATATTCAAATTATACATAGGAAAAGCAGAACAAATTTCCTCTAATTTTTTGCTGTATTTGATTAAATTTTCTCTCTCTTCAGGAAAAAAAACAGCTAATTGATCAACAAAATTCTGATACGTTTGCGCAATTGGATATTCCTGAGAATCATCATCAAACGAAATCATATCAAAACCATTTTTATTCAACTGGCGCAATTTCAATTTGTCGGATATATTCAAATAACTGAAATAGTTATACAAATTTTCTCCTTTATCCAAACCTCCAACATAGTGAACACCAGTATCAAAAATTGTTTTATTTCGAACAAAAGTTTGCAAATTCCCTCCAAACTGATTGTTCTTTTCTAATACAACAACTTTCTTTCCTTCTTTTGCCAAAATAAGCGCAGAAACAAGTCCTCCCAAACCACTACCAATAACGACTACATCGTAATGAGATTCAGAATTATTTTGTGTAAATTGTGTATTCATTTGTTTCGGTTTGTTGGGCAAAACTTGTAAAAAGTGATTCGTCAATATTTCTATTCTTTAAAACAACAATTTTCTCAAATTGATTTATTGTTTCTTGATAAATATTTTCAATATCAGTAGAAATTAAAAGCGTCTTATAATCATCTATAACATCAAGATCAGAACGATATTCTAACGAACGAATTTTTGTAATGTAATTTGTTGCTGCAATCTCTCGCTTTTCTTCCTCTTTTACAAACGTTATTATTTTTCGGTTTGCTTGTTGCATCAATAATAAAAAATCAATTTGTCCAAAATCATTCGAAAAATGAACTATTTTTTCATCTTTTGTAAATGCATTATTTAATTGATGATAAACAGATTTATTCAAACTAAAATCCTTTTTTACAACTTGAATAATTTCAGATTCTTTGTACAAAAAACTTAAAAATAATTTCTGTTTCCAATAGTTTTTATATTCATATTTATCTCGAATTTCTTGAAAATTATTTTTAAATTCCTTACTGATTCTTTTAGTTCGTTCTGAATAATTCAAACCATAGTTTTCATCATTCCAAGCAATTCTTTTACCTATTATTGAATAAATATGTCCATCAAAAATTAAAAAATCTCCTTTTGGAATAATCTCTGAATTTCCATGAATATAAATTGGTAAAATATCAAGTTTCAATTTCTCCGCCAAATAAAATGCACCTTTATGAAAACGATTAATATTATTCGTTCGAGAACGTGTTCCTTCAGGGAAAATCATCAACGAAAACTCATTCCCAATTCGAGTTTTAATCTCTTCAATATTATTTTCAACACCGTTTGAAACAGGATAAAAACCTGCCATTTTCACAGCTCGACCAAAAATCGGCGATTTATAAACCCAATCGTTCACTAAGAACACAATTTTAGGCGTACACATTCCAATCGCCAACGTATCCAAGAACGAAGTGTGATTCGCAATTATGATTGACTGTTTCTTGAAGTCTTCTTGATTTGGATTAATAATTTTCTTGACAACCGTTGGCTTTAACATCAACACAGATTTCATAAAAGTTGACATTCCCCATCCAAAAAGTTTATATTTTTTTTCTTTCGAGATTGGTAAAATAAGCATAAAAAATCGAAGGATTAAAGACGTTATTGTACCAAATAATCCAAAATAAATGAAGAAAATCCCACTTTGAATTGCCAACCACAACGTCATTGGAGATTTACCTTTTTTAGGACGATTTGAGATGAAAAATCGAAATAAAATTGGGTAGAAAATAAATGTAATCACTAGTGCCACACAACTCCAACTAAAGAAACTGATGCGATTGATTTCAACGCTGGATGTTTAGCAAAAATAAGTGCTCCAATTGCTAAAATTGTCGTGATAACTGCTAACAAAATCGAAGTGCGATAAGTAGGCATTTCATCTTTTCCGGTCGTATATTCTTTTTGTAAAGCACTCGTCATAAAAATACTAAAATCAACACCATGACCAAAAACCAATGTACAAACAATACTGCTAAAAATATTGAATTTAATATCAAAAAGTCCCATCAATCCAGCAGTAACCAAGCCCGATAACGCAATAGGAATCGCACTGATAATAACCAATTCTATACGTCGAAAGAAATACCACAATATTAATAAAACAGCAATAAATGAGTAATTGACAAGATTATTAAAATCTGTCACTAAATTTCCTAAAAAATTTTCGTTTAACTGTTTGCGATCAATTACAATTGTTTCTTTATTATGATATTGTTTGATGAAGTTTTCTCGGCTTTCTTCCTTTAATTTTACTAAAGTAGAAATCGTATAAAAACCTTTTTTTTGCGAAACAAATTCTTCAAAAAGCGACGGATTAAATGCTCTATAATCTTCTAAATTTAAAGGTTGATATGCTTTATCAAAAATTGAGAAAAATTGATTATAAATTTCTTTTTTGAAACCATATTTTTTTCCATCCTTGATAAATTCATTCTTTACAAAATTCACTTTATCTGAATTCCAAAAATTTTTCCAATCATATATTTTTTCTTGTTGAACAGAAATTGGTAAAATCAACGATTGAATAGAATTATAACTTAAAATCTCATCTCTATTTTCTGCTTTTTGTAACTTATTTGTTAACGCAATATTTTCATTTAATACGTCTTCTACATTGTTTCCATAATTGACAACATACAACGATTTTGAGATAGAATTAGACGATGTTTCTAACTTTTGTTCCGCTATTTTTTGATCGGTTGGAACGTAATTCAATTTGGATAAATCTTTATCAAAATTGACATTATTAAACGTAAAACAACTCACAATAATCAAAAGAACACAAGCACCAATCAATATCTTGTTATTATGAAATGAAAAGAACGCTAACTTCTCTATTATTGAAGAATTATTTTCAATCGCATCTTGTTTTGGATGATATAAATGTGGAATAATCAATAAAGAAAAAATACCAGAAACAATAACTGTTATTCCAGCAAAAATTCCTAAATCTTTCAACACATCTGATTTCACAAAAAGTAAACACAAAAATGCAATCGCTGTTGTCGTACAGCTCATGATTAACGGTTTCGTAATCTCTCTAAACAATGTTTTAGAATCGCTATTGTGCTTATAATGCGTCATGATATGCAGCGAATAATCAATTGTTATTCCTAATAAAACTGCTCCAATACTCAATGAAATTGCAGAAATTGTACCTTGAATAAAATACAAAAGTGCCAAAGCGAAGAAAAAACCAAAAACGGAAGGAATAAAAATAATTATCGGAATGTAAATTTTTCGATAGAATACAATTAAAATGATCATTAATGTAATCATCGAAATCAAAACGGTTGTTATAATATCTTGTTTAATTTGTTTTGCATTCGCAACTGCAATAAAGCTTGAACCGAAATAACTCAATGTTGATTTTCCGCTATATTCTGGATTTAAATGCTGTTGAATTTCTTCTAAACGATTAACAAATTCAGTATTATGTTCTGTTTCACTTCCTGAAAATTTAGGATTGATAAAAAGAAATAATTTCGAATGATCTTTCGTCACAATAAATCCATTGTAAACTTCGAAATCATCCGTCAAATTCTTTTCTTTTAAACGATTTAATGCAACAAAAGTCAACCCAAGCGGATCTTTCAACATAAATTCTTTTGAAACAATTCCAGTCGGTGTAATCAAACTTTTGTAATTACTTTCAACAATAGAAGCAATCGAATCTTTTAAGAGTTTTTGTTCTAACTTTTTATAATCTTCTTTCTCTAAAAAAAGTGGCAAATTTTGATGAACGAAATCAAAAGTCGAAGCAAAATTATCTAAATCATATTGACCTTGAATATCATTATAATAATTACTTAACGGCTGAACACTATCTAAAAAATCTGTTGCTTGCGCCGTCATATCATCCAACGTTCCAGCTTTATCTTTTTCGATAATCACCGCAACTTTATCCGTAAATTTTAATTGAGCAATAACCTTTGCCATTGCATCATTTTTCTCATCTTTCGGAATGATTCGCGTAATATCTTCTTCAAATTTTAGTCGATTTGAAAAAAAAACACAACCAAGTAAAAAGAGAATAAAAAATAATACACTCAACCATTTATTTGCCTTGATTTGTAAAAATATGTTGTAGAAAAATTTATGCATTCTTAATTGTCTTTTGACTGAAATAAATTAATAAAAAATAACTTACAATTCCACTAACAATACTACAAAAAGTAGCTAAAACTAAACTTCCGACAATATAACGAAGCAGATTTTTTTTGATAATTTCAAAAGAAACCAAACTCAAATCCAATTGAAAATTGTCTTGCAAAATAAATCCCCCAGTCAACAAAGAAAGATAAATAATTATCGGAATCATTGGCGGAATACTAATGTTGGAACAAAAGAAACTAATCACTTTATTAAGACGAAACATCGACGCTAAAAAAATGGATAAAAAAGTTTGAAAGCCCCAAAATGGTGCAATTCCAAGAAAAATTCCCAAAGCAATTGAAAGCGCTTTTACTTTATTGCTATCATTACTCCCTAGAATATCTTCTTTAATGAATGTTCGTATATTTTTTTTTTTGAAACTGAAGAAAAAATTTCGTGGTTTGATGTAAAAAATCGTCAAAAAAACCAGAAAAGTATTCAAAATACTAATTCTCGTAAAATCTTGAAATGGACGAAAATGTGAAACTCGTTCGTTTGGATCGTACAAAATATCAATCGGAATATTGGTCACCTCAATTCCTTTCCAAGCTGTTCGTACAATAATCTCAATTTCGAATTCGAATTTATTTGTCCAAAACTTTTTCGGAATAAATTTCAACGGATACAAACGATAACCAGATTGTGTATCATTCAGCTTAATTCCAGTCTCGAACCAAAACCAAAAGTTAGAAAACTTATTTCCAAAACTACTTTTCTTCGGAATTCCATCTTGTTCCATTTGACGACTTCCAATAATTAAAACAGGTTTATTTTTTTGATCTAATTCTGTAATAAAATTTGGAATATCATGTGGAAAATGTTGACCATCCGAATCGATTGTCAATGCATAATGGTAGCCTTTTTCTCGCGCAGTTTTAAAACCAATACGTAGTGCATTTCCTTTTCCTTTGTTCTCTGAAAGTTCAACAACAATAAACTGATTCTGATAATCTTTTAAAATTTCAGAAGTAGAATCCGTCGATCCATCATTTATAACTATAATTTGATTCGTGTAATCTAAAACTCCGTCAATCACACGCTTCAATGTTTTATGATTGTTGTAAGTCGGAATAAGTACACAAACTTTTTGTTCGTCTATTTTATGTCGAATAATCGAAAAATCCATTGATTAATTTAGTTTTTTCAGCTGTTGCGCTGTAAAAGTATTGTATTTTTTGGCGTAAGATTTCACCAAAGTTTTAACTTCTTTTGGTGCAGAACTATAATTTTCGACAATAAATGTTTTATCTTCTTGTATATTTTGATTGTATTTGATAAACTTTGGAATATTCTCTTGAATAATCAATCGAATTAAACGATTTTCAACATCTTTCGAGTCCTTTTTTATCGAATTATTGATCAAAGTTGCTCCATCTGTAAAATATTGTTTCTTCGTTTCCTTATCTTTTATATACCTTGCTTTCAGAATTTTAGACGCTCCTTTATATGCAATAATTGTTTGATTATCACCTGAATAATTATCTAATTTATTATACAAAACAGATACATTATTCGATGATTTCGAAGCGTTTTCAAAATCTGTTCTCAATTCGGATAAGGTTAATCCAAAGAAAAATGAAACCGATAAAAAAATAGATAATAGAGTTTTCATTAATCCAAAACTTTATAAATTGCACTAAATTTTAACGCATTTGTCGTTTCAAAAAATGAAGAATTTTTCACTTTCACTTCATTATTTTCACAAACAACATTCAAACTCAAATCCAAAATAGGATTAATAAACGGATTTATTGTCGCCATAAATTTCACATTAGAAACTTTAGACAAAAACAAATCTTTCGAAACAAAACCTTCTGTTATCTCCTTTATTATCTGCATCATGCAAACACCAGGTGTAATTGGATTATTTGGAAAATGACCTTCGAAAACTTGATGATTTGGATTTAATTCAATTTGAACTTTAAAATTATTTTCATCAATTTTCTCAGTATTTTTAATGATATATAGATTAGGAATAAGCATTTGTAATAGTTTTGAGTTACAAATATAATCTAAAAAAAGATGATTTGTACGTTAGTTTACTCTTCCTCTAATTGTATATTTACTTTTGTAAGTGTGATACTTAAATTGAAGTGATTATGTTTAATTAAAATCTGATCAGGAAAATCTGTTTGATCTCCAGAAAATTGATTAATCGTTTTTATTTTATTCTTCTTTAAATGAACCAATTCTTTAAAATAATTTGATTCATTCTTAGCAAAAATTAAACTCACTTCTTTTGATTTTAAAATCGTTTGATCTGTCGTTTTTATATGCTCATCAACTTGAAAATCATTCTTAAAAATAGCTTGTAAATCTTCTGCAAGAGTTTTTACAACCACTTTTTTATTCAAATCTGGCATCGCATAATTCAATGTATAATCGTGGTCTGTAACTGACAAATCGAATAACGTATTCCCAAAATCAGACGTCATTACCACACGATGCGAGTTGTAACCCAATTTTTTCACAACAAAATTACCTTTCATTTCATTTTTCATGAACGTAATCTTGAAACGATAACTATATTCTTTATCAGTTGAACTAAAATATGGGTTCAAAAACTCCCTTTCATCCTTTTGTTGTTCTTGTATATCAGCAATTTTGTAAGTCGTTCCACAAGAGGTTAAAATGAAAAAACTAAGGATTAAAAACAGACGCATTGATTATTTTATTTAAAGATTTGTTGGTAAATAAAATTTTCGTGTAATCATCCGAAGGTTCAATTAATTTGACTTCTGTAACCGTTGATTGACCTGAATAAAACGTCAACTGAATTTCTTTGATGTACTTTTTTACATCCTTTATTTTTGGTTGTAATTTTGCAATTCGAGATTTATCAGTTTTCGCAAAAGTTATGATAAAATCGTTTGTATCAAACAAATTTCCACTTACACTTCCGACAATTAATTGATTTAATTTTTCAAATTTTTTATTTCCTTGTAAATCTACACTCGATTTTTTCCCTTCATCATTAATGTAAATTTTTCCATTGTTAAAAATCACATTATAATCAATTGGTTGTGTATAATTCCAACGCATCGCTTTAGGATTTTGCAAGTACAATTTTCCTTTCGAAACAATTGGTTTATCCAAGAAACTCATCACTTTATATTGTGTAAAATCAGCCGTCAACGTTTGTATTTTCTTAGAATCAGCTATAATATCTTTTTTGAAATTCTCAATTTCAGCATTACTCATTTTACTTTCTTGCGCAAAAATTGTCAAGTGAAAAAAAGCTAATAAAATGAAGATTTTAGTTTTCATATACATCAATTTTCAAGAGTTCATTTAATGGAACTACTTTATAATTTTCCTTTTGTAAAAATACGAATAATTGCTCTAAAACATTCGCAGTTTTGTCT
Organism: Empedobacter sp. UBA3475; assembly: GCF_002378465.1. NCBI lineage: Bacteria > Pseudomonadati > Bacteroidota > Flavobacteriia > Flavobacteriales > Weeksellaceae > Empedobacter > Empedobacter sp. UBA3475. The sequence goes on from NZ_DFRA01000037.1 coordinate 39,070, forward strand.
GAAGTATCGTGCATCAAAATAATAGAACCAGGCTTTATTCGACCAGTAATTCGGTTCAATAATTTTTTTTCATCATTGATAACTGTATCCAAAGAACGAATATCCCAACCAATTACATTATGTTGTGTTTTATTTAAAGCCTTTGCTATATGTGGATTTGTGACACCAAAAGGTGGTCTAAAAATTTTCGTCGTAACGTTTATTTTTTCTCCAATAAGTTGATTGGTAGAAACGATTTCATCAATGATTTTTTCTGTTGAATAAAAACCATTTTTAGAAGAGTGATGAAATGTATGATTCCCTATCAAATGTCCTGATTGATGAGTTATTTCAAGAATTTCAGGATAATTTTCGATTTGTCTACCAATGCAAAAAAAAGTTGCTTTTGCACTATTTTTTTCTAAAATGGTTAAAATTCTTAGTGTAAATTCCGTCGGTCCATCATCAAAAGTAAGAGAAATTATTTTCTCTGAATGATTATTTCCTCGATGATAAGCTTTCAAAAAATAGTTAAATCGAATTTCAAAAGCTCCAAAAATTGTCAATAACAACCAAATAATAAAAGGTATAAACAAATAAAAAAAAGACAAACCTTTTGTAAAACAACCAATTGATAAACAAATTAGTATAACTACAAAAAGGATTGTGACTACTCTGAATTTCATATCGATTGAAGCAATACTAAACTCAAATCTTTACCTTTATGACCATTCACTAAAAGTACGTTTTTATAACTTTCAGCTTTTACGTCATTCTTTTTGAATTGGTTTGGTAAAGTTTGATTTTTCAATAATTCACAACCTAACACAAATCCGAAAGCAGAGGAAGTTCCAAATTCTCCAATAAAATCTTTGTATCCAAATAACTCAAGTTGATTTAAATCATTAATATTCAATAAATTTTCACCAGAAATAATCGAATCAATATCGGTTAAATCAATATGATTCAATTGAATGAATTTTAAAATTTCGGAATATAAATCTTCAAATTGATTTAAAATAGAAACATCTAAAACTTTTGTATAAGAATTTTCATTTCTTTTATTAGATAAAACACAAAAATGAGCACCTTCACTATATTTAATTCCTTGATTTTCTTCTGATTCAATCTCACCAATTAATTGTAACAACTGATATGTTCTTTCTCCAATTTCATCAATTCCACCAACCAAAACGTTATTTACTTCTTGATTTTCAACTTGTAAAAAACCATCTAGAAGTGCATTTTCAAACGAATTAAAACCATTTGTATACGTGAAATTATACGCATTACAACCAAGATGCAAAGCAATTTGAGAACCAACTGTATTGTGCGTAGATTGAATAAAAGCTGTTGGCGTCAAAAACTCTTCTTTGTTTTGAATAATATTTGTCAAAAACTTCTCAGAATCAACCAAACAACCCAAAGCAGTTCCAGTAATTATTGCTTCTGGTTGTTTAATTCCTGCCTCATTCAATGCTTTTAGAGAAGAATAAATTCCCATTTTTACACCAGAAGCCATTCTACGACTCATCGCAGGAGAAATAATATCTTTTAACGAAGGCGATTTTGCCTTAGTAATAGAAGCTTCTAAAGGAAGAAAATCATCAGTTATTATATCTATAAATCGCACATTTACAAAGCCTAATCCGTTTACAAATACTTCTTTCATGATTTAGAAAAAATTAAAGTTGAACAATTTCCTCCAAAACCAAACGAATTTGATAACACATATTCAATATCTTTCTTTTCCAATTTTGTGGTCGGAAAGATATTCAACTCTTCAATCGGAGATTGAAAATTAAGATTTGGATAAACAAGATTATGTTGAATACTCAACAAACTGAATACCGCTTCTACACTCGCTGCAGCAGCCAACGTATGACCTGTAAATGGTTTTGTAGAACTAAAATTAGGGACATTTTCTCGGAAAATTCTCTTCAAAGCTCGACCTTCTGTTATATCATTATTGTTTGTTGCAGTTCCATGAACATTAATATAATCGATTTCTGAAGGCTGAATAATAGAAGTTTCGAACGCTTTTTTCATCGCCAAATACGCTCCTTCTCCATTTTCAGACGAAGCTGTTTGATGAAATGCATCATTAGCATTTCCAGCACCAACTAAATAACCAAGAACTTTTTTATTTGACTTTTGAACTGATTCTTCTGATTCTAAAACTAAATAAGCTGCTGCTTCACCAAGATTTAGACCTTTTCGATTTTCATCAAATGGTTGATTAAACTCATCACTCAAAATCATCAAACTTTTGAATCCATTAATGGTAAATTTTGACAAAGCATCCGTTCCGCCAACAATCACTCTATCTAATTTTCCTGAATTAATCAAGCGCGCTCCATACATAATCGCATTCGCAGCCGAAGAACAAGCCGTACTAATTGTAGAAACAAAGCCTTTCAAACCAATTTCATTTGCAATTTGATTGGAAGAAGCGCCCGCATCGTGACTCGAAATATACTTTTGTTTCTCGGGCAGGTTTTCATAATCCAAAAAATAATTTTCCGTCATATCCATTCCTCCCACACTTGTCGAAGAAATCAGTCCTGTTCTGACTTCATTTACGTTTTCGATTCCTGCATTTTTCAGAGCTTCTTTCACAGCTATTAGTCCTAACATCGCTGTTCGAGAGAAATTATTCTCTGAAGATAAGTTTAAAAAAGTTGCTAATTCATCATTCGATAATTTAATTTCACCTACAAAAATTTCATTTTTATGAATAGAATCAAAATTTTCAAGGCATGATAAACCATGCTTTTGATGAATTAATGAATCGAAATTCTCTTCGACATTCTTACCAATTGCCGAAATAATTCCCATTCCTGTTATTCCAACTTTTTTATGCATTATTTTGTTCTATTTTTTTCAATATAATCTGCCATTACTTCTACCGATTGAAAGATTGTTTTTCCTTCTTTTGGATCAGTAATTTTGATTCCATATTCTTTATCCAATAAAACAATCAACTCCAAAGCATCGATTGAATCTAATCCCAAACCGTCACCAAATAAAGGATCATCATTTTTGATATCCTCTACTGATACATCTTCAAGGTTTAAAATTTCGATAATTTTTACTTTTAAGTCGTTAATTAAATTTTCCATAGTATTTTTTATTGTAAACTAATATTGTTTTTAATCTATTAAGTACATTTTCGCTTCGTAATCACCTTGTAAATAATCTACCCAAGCCAAAACAACTTTCTTTGCTTTGTTTTTTCGAATTAAATAATTCGCATATTTTTTTAATTGTTCTTCATTAAAATTTTTCGAAATAAAAAAAGCATTTTCTGTCTTCAATCCATGACGAATACTTACTTCACCTAAACAAATATTTGCTAATGTATAAACAAAAACAGCAGGACTTGGAAAAATTTCATCAGTAGATTGAATACTTTGTTGATGTTTCAAATCTGATTCTAAACTCGAATTTCGATTTGCAAAAACCAATGCAATATCTTGATTTTCATTTAAAGTATTCTCATCTTTCAACAAAATTTCGGCAGCTAAAAAAGCTAATTTACTTTGATAATCCATTTTATAAAATTTTGGATAATCAATTTCGAAAGATTTGAAGAAATTTTTCGAAAATATACCAAAATCTCCTGAAGAATCTTCAAAATGAAGTTCATCATTCAACCAAACTTGTTCGTTTTTAATCTCAACTTTAGTCATTCTGAACTTTTTTTAGAATAATTACAGCATTACTTCCTCCAAAACCAGATGAAGTTTTCAAGATAATATTGACTTCTTTTTGAAGATTTTCATTCAAAATATTTAATGGAACTGAAGTTCCTATTTCACTAAAATTATGACTTTTCAAAACTAAATTTTCTTCAGCTTGCTTCATCGCAATAATTAATTCCAACAATCCAGAAGCGCCCAATGTATGTCCATAAAAAGCTTTTAAACTATTTGTCGGAGTTTTATCCATTTGTAAACGATTAAAAGCAATTGCTTCCATTTCATCGTTATACAATGTCGCCGTTCCATGTGCCGAAATATAATCAATTTCATTTGATGAAATATTGGCTTCTTTCATCGCGACTTCTATACTCAAGACCAAACCTTCACCCGTTCGAGATGGTCCAGAAATATGATTTGCATCGTTAATTGAAGATTCACCCAAAATCTGAAAACTATTTTCTTCTTGACTTTTTGAAAGATAAACACAAGCCGCAGCTTCGCCTAAATTAACACCTTTTCTATCTTTGTCAAATGGTTTACATAATTCAAAATCCATTGCTTGAAAAGAATTGAAACCTGTCAAAACAAAATCTGTCAACTCATCCAAAGCCAAAACATATGCATCATCAAACTCATCAATTTCAATGAAACGTTTTGCAACATTAACTGCTAAAACTCCAGAAACACAAGCATTTGAAATGATAATTGGTTCAGTTTTAAATCCAAAATAATCTGCAATTTTCTTTGCAAAATTTGGAATTGAAACTTTTTCTAAAGAATCAGAAAGTTGATCAATATTTCCTTTTGTAGTTGAAAGTACAAAAGCAGTTCGTTGTGAAATTTTTGATTTTTCAATAATAGATTGAAGAGCTGAAATACCAATTATTTCTAATCGTGTATAATGTTGATTATCTTTTAGTTCATTTTTTAAATTTAAGAAAATATCATCCTCAATTTTCCCAGCATAAAAATTCTTTAAATGACCAAATGAATCAATTTTAGAAACAGCCGAATTTCCTTTCAACAATTCATTCCAATTTGTTTCAATTGAATTTCCGAAAGGCGTTAAAATATTTGCACGATTAATGTAAACTTTTTCCATTACAACAATCCTACTTTTTTCTTCCATTCTTCAAAAAATGGTGGCAATGTTAACATTAAATCTCCTTCGTTGTCTAAAAAAACTTGAGTCGTTTCTCCAATACAAACCAATTTTTCATCTTGATTGAAAATCTTGAATCTGTATATCATTTTAGCAGCCAAAGTATCTTCAAAAGTTGTTTCTACTCTACATTTATCGCCATATTTCAATGGAAATTTATGTTCACAAACCGACTTAATGATTGGTGTTACAAATCCGCTTTTTTGAATATCCAAATAACTAATCCCAAAATGACGTCCAAAAGCTTCCCTTCCATCTTCAAAATACGTAATATAATTCCCATGCCACACGATTCCCAACGGATCGGTTTCATTGAATCGTACTGCGAAATTGGAATTATGTACTAATGTTTTAATCTTCTCTTCTGAACTTATCATAATATATAGCGGCAAACAAGGTAATAATATAGAACAAAGTTAACAAAATAATATTCGGAACAATCTGAAGAAAAGATTGATTTCGCAGAATTAAACTATAATAGCCATCGAGTGCCCAATTCATCGGTGATATTTTCGCAAAATGTTGCATAAAATCTGACATCGCAAAAACTGGAATCCAAACACCACCAATTGCAGCTAAAATAACGACTAAAGTCGCTCCAAAAGGTGCAGATTGTTCTTGGGTTTTCGCAATTGTACCTATTAAAAGTCCTAATCCAATTGCTGCCAAAGAAGCAAATATAGTTAATCCGTAAATAGAAAATAATATGCCATCCGTTTTGAAACCTGGTAAATCAATCAATGGAAAGACTAATTTAGCGACACATAAAATCATTGTAAATTGCAATAAACTTATGATTAAATACGTGATGGTTTTTCCGATAATTTGAACAGAATAAGGCATTGGACTTGTTAATAGTCGAATATGTGTGCCTAAACTTTTTTCTTTTACAATGTTGATAGAAAGCGGAACAACAATAAAAAATATCGCAAATAATGTCCATGCAGGCACATTATGTTGTGTAACATTTGGTTTCAAAACTGATTTAGAATCTTCAGGAACAATCTCTTGAAAATGAATAAACTTCTCATTTTGAAATCCTAAATCATTTGATCCCATCTCTTGTTGAAATGCTTTGTAAATACTTTTATTCTCAGTATCTGTAATTAATTTATCCAAAACATTCGACACATTTTCTTTGAAAGCCAATGAAGTTGCAGGATCAAAGTATAATTTAATCGTTTTTGGATTGACTTGTTGATTATATTTAACTTGCGTGCTATCAAAAGCAAATTCGTTCAGAATTTTCTCAACATTTTGATTGATTTTATAATTCAAATCCTTTGATAATTTCGCTGGAATTACAATTCCAACTTGGTATTTTCCTTTAAAAACTTCAGTTTTCAGTTCATCTTCCGTTAATTTTTTCCCATTTAATTCAGTTACAATTTTTAAATTTCCTGAATGTGAAATATGTTTTTTTACAATCGCAGAAATACTACCTTGATCATGATCAATAAATAGAACAGGAATACTTGCTTCAGCAAAAGAATCATAGGTACTTTTCTGAATTTTAGTCACCGTAATAACCAAAATCAAAGGCATAATAAAAAGAATCACCAATCCGCCAATATCACGAATAAGTAATAAAATTTCTTTCTTTATACATGCTAAAAGTTGGCTCAACATATCACGATAATTTAGTTAAATTAACAAAAGCTTCCTCCAAATTATATACATTCACTTGCTTGATTAATTCTTTCGGTTCAGCTGTAACAATTGATTTTCCTTGATTCATAATCGTGACTTGCGTACAAAAATCTTCGGCTTCTGCCATATGATGAGATGTATAAACAATCGACATTCCTTGTTGATGAAGCTCTTGTAAATAGTCTAATAATGCAATTTTTGATTGTATATCAACGCCAACAGTTGGCTCATCTAAAAAAAGAATTTCTGGCTGATGAAGAATTCCTGCCAATAAATTAATGCGACGTTTCATTCCTCCCGAAAAAGAATCAATTTTTTTATCTAAAAACTTACTCATTCCTACTTTTTCAGTCAAAAGCTGAATCTTTTCGTGTAATTCTTTTGAAGGAACTTTATAAATTTTTCCAAAAAATTCTAAATTTTCTCTCGCTGTCAACGTTGGATACAACGCATATTCTTGCGGAACAATTCCAATGATTTTTTGAATCTTTTTTAAATCTGTTTTTTGATTTAAATTTTGAATCACAACATTACCAGAAGTTGGTTTAATCAATCCAGAAAGTATCGACATCAAGGTTGTTTTCCCTGCTCCATTTGGACCAAGTAAACCGTGAATTTCGTTCTGTTTTATCGTCAAAGAAAAATCTTCTAGCGCAAAAACATCAGAATTTTTATATTTTTTATATAATTTTTCAATTTCAATCATCTGTGACTAAATTGCTTTTCTTAAACGTTTAAAAAACGATTCTTCCAAATCTGCTAATTCCAATAATTGATCCGAAATCACATCGTAAATATCTTGTGCATTGTTTCGTTTTTTATAAACTCTTGATGCATTTAGAGCTAAATCTCGCCATTTATCCCCAATTGCAGAAATTTCTAAGGCAAAATCATTCAGATTTGGTTGATTCAATTTTTGTGAAGCTTCTTGTAAAAAAGCAGCATAAATATAACGAAAACCTCCACCTCCTGTCCCAATCTCTTCTTGCATTCGAATCATTTGTGCCAAAAAATAATTCGTTTTTGCATTCCCAATTTTCTTTGGCATTTTTTTAATTCGTTTCGCAACCATTCTGATTCCTCGAACACCAACAATCGGAACTGGTGCTAACATTTCACGACACATTTTCTTAATTCCTTTTTTGATTGCTTTCTCAAAATCTATATTTTCTGGAATAAATTCAGGATAATATAAATGTCCTTTTGGTGCTAAAACACCTTTCGAAAAACGCACTTTTTCTAACTCATTTTCAGTCAACTTTGTCGTTTCTTGCATCACAGGATCACTGATTAAATACGTTTGATCTTGCTTACCGAAAACAACTAAATTATGTCCGTTAAAATGAAATTTATATTCTTCTGGAAAATAAGTTAAATTATACACACCAACCTGTAAGCCGCAAGGTCGATTGGCCAAAAGCTGTTCATCTAAGAATGTTTGGGCAGATTTTGTAGAGCGAAATTTATGACGTTTAACCTTTATACCAAGATTTTTTGCTGCACGATTAAAAATCATTCCTGGCATCGGACGATAACTAATTGCAGGTGCGTGATTGACTTTTAGAAAAGGTAAAAACACAAAAAAAAGTCCTGAGCCAATTCCAAAAATCATTGGTTCTGAAATCTCAATTCCTTTATTTTTTAATAAATTAGATGCTACTCCATTTTCGCAATGTGCTGATTGAAAATGTTTAAAATCAGTTATGGTTTCCATCAAAGTTTTTTAATTCATCAACCGAAATTTCAAAAGCTTCGGCATATTTTTTTAGTGTTGATTCTTTTAATTTTGAGAAAACAGTTGGTTTCGCATGTCTTTTGACAAAAATCTTCCAAATTTCGACATAATTAGACAAAATTTCCCAATCCATACGTTTCAATTCCATGAAATATAAAATTGGACTTGCTTTTCCATCAATTACTTTTTGTCTTGCTTCCTCTATACGTTCCTCCAAAATTTTTAAGGTTTCGGACTGAACAATATTCTTCGCTTCCCAACCCGCACTCAATGTTTGGGAAAATTCTCCCTGTTCATCAATTGCGTAATAAACTTCGTTGAAATTCTTGAGATGTCCTTTATCTTGTGGTACTTCAGATTGTTTCATTTTTTATGGTTTTGAAGCATTAAATTCATTGTAGCTGTCGCAATTATTTCGTCATTCAATATAACTTTTGCTTGCATCAAACTAATTGTAAATTCATCGTAATCAAAAACTTCTAACAACGTTGCTTTTGTTATAATGGTTTGATTAACTTTTGGCAATTGCATAATTTCAGCTTGTTTAATCGAACTAATAAAACCTATTACATCACCTTTATGTACATCAGAAAAATTGATAAAATAATTTTGTCCAATAATTGTCGAACAAACTTGCGCCATATTTTCCAATAAACCAACTTCTGCAAAATATTCGTTCTGAATAAATAATTGATTCGATTTTATCGTAAATAAAGCTTCAACATAGGTTTTCTCAATCCAAGAAATCTTGTCTACAAAAAGCATTGGTTCACGATGTGGAAGAAATTGTTGAATATCAATTTCCTGATTTACTTTCATAAAATTATGTTTCTGCAATCACTGTTTTCATCTCTCCTTTTGCAATTACTTCTCCTTCTATCTTTGTTTCAATCGAAACCAAAGTCACTCCCATTACTTCGTGCAAAATAGTTGCTGTTGTTGTTAAATTCTCATTCACTTTTGGCAAACGATTAATCTCTATTGATTTCATCGAGCCAATATATCCTGTTGGAACCGATTCATCTCGAATGTAAAATTGATAACCTGTATACAAAGCAACTGTTTGTGCCATGTGTTCTAATATTCCAGATTCTTTCAATTGATTATTTTCGACAAAAATCGAATCGTTTTTGACCGTTAAGCCTCCAACAACTTTTTCCTCTTCATATTCAAAAATAGCATTTACCATAATAATTGGTTCACGCTGTGGAATCAATTGTTTGATAAATCCTATTGTATGATTGGGTAATTGTATTTTATTCATTTTTTAAACGACTGTTAAATAGACGTACGAATACGAAAAACGCCCACTTTCTGGTACACAAAGCATAATACGATCTCCTTTTTTAAGATTTCCGTCTTGAAATAGTTCGTCAAGCATCAAAAAAACAGACGCTGAACCCACATTTCCAACTTTGCTTAAATTCATAAACCATTTCTCTAACGGAATATAAATATCTCTCTTACAAAATTCGTCATATAAACCTTGAACAAAATAATTTGACGAGACATGCGGTAATAAATAATCAATTTCATTTGAAGATAATTGATGTTTATCCATTGCAGCTTTCATGCTTTCTACGCCTTTTATCAAAATATTATCATTCAGAACTTTGACATCTTGTTTCAAAGAAAAAACGGATTCTTTTAACCATTCTTCCGAAGAAAAATCGCTCCAAGATTTCATTTCTCCATTCGGTAATTTATCACCTCCGGCATACATACATGTTTCCAATTCGTGTGCGTAAGAATAAGATTCCATCCACTCTATTTTAAGCGAAATCGAATCTTCGTTTGGTTGATTTTGCAATAAAAAAGCTGCGGCCCCATCTGATAACATCCAACGTAAAAAATCTTTTTTGAATGCTATAATTGGTTGCTCTTCTAATTCTTTTAAATTCTCAACTTCATGCTCAAATTTTTCTGCTTTCATCCATGTCGAAACTCGCTCAGAACCTGAACAAACTGCATTTTTAGAATTACCTGACTTTACCGAAAGATAACCAAATTTCAGCGCATTCATCCCCGAATTACAAACTCCCGAAGAAGAATTTAACTCTACCGAAACACTATTTTGCAATAAACCGTGTACCATCGCGGCATGAGAAGGCAACAACAAATCTGGCGTTGAAGTCCCACAAGACAACACTTCTACCTCATTTTTTGTGAACTGTGTATCAAATAAATTTGTAATTGCATTACTCGTCAATTCGGCATTAGAATGTGTGACATTTCCAGTTTTATCGAGAGCGTAATAACGCGTTTTGATTCCATTATTTCTTAAAACGATTCTTCGAGCTTTTGAAGGAATTTGATTAATTTTTCCTAAAAAATCTTCCATTTCTTCGTTAGAAATTGGTTGATTTGGCAAAAACTTCGACGTTTTCGTTATATATACATTTTGCATATTATTCTATTCCTTGAAAATATTTTACCTGTTTTTTATATTTAAAATAGTTGAACGGATAAAATATAATATATAACAAATTTACTAGTGGAGATATTATCCAAATAGCTAAAATTAAATAATAATAAAAGAATTTCAAATACTTTTCTCGCTGTTTACCTTGTTTAGAATCAATAATTTTAGACCAAACTTTAAACATTCGATTCCCTTTTGTATCAACAGAAACTAAAAAAGGTTTTACCTCAACGGCTCCAGATTCAATTAAGTTTTCTTGTAGATTAGAGTAATTATTATTTTGGATTGAATTTAGAATAATTTTACCAAATCTTCTACTTTCTTGAATAGTTTTTTCACTAATTCCTGGCAAAGGCAACAAATTGAACATTCGTTTTTTAACGCCCGAAAACATCCAATTTACAATTGTCATTGCACTTACTAAATTTGGTGTATGATCGACCAATGCGATGTTTCCGACTAATTTAGACTGTCGTTCTTTTAATATGGTTTTGATTTTTTCTTGTGCCAAAAACCACATATTTCGCGAACCACTAATTGTAATTATTTTAGAATTTTCTAAAATTTGCTGTACTTGTTTATCCTTTAAAAAAGAATTTATTTGAATAGATGGTGATAAAAACCAAACTTGATAATACAATAAAATTAAATCATATTTCTGATTCAAGATTTCAGTCGGAATTGGTTTAATCTTCTTTTCTTTTTGAAGAAAACTATCTGGAAAAGCATTGAAAAAAGAATAAAAATCCCACGGAAAAGGAAATTCCTCTTCCATTTCTATCTTGTATTTCGTTAAATTAATATCTTGATTTTGAACTAAATCATATGTTGTTTGATCGACAATCTCATTTAACTGTCCTGACTGAGAGTAATAAACAACTAATACGTTGCATTTCATGTAAAAGTTTAGGTTTTTTAGTGGTTTGAAAATTCATATTGTGGGCTAATTTACATCCAAAAATCGAAATAATTAAACCATTGATAAGGATATTTTTTTACAATGGTTTCTAGATTGACGCAAAACTCTTTCAAAAGTGCATTTGCATCACGATGTTTGAAATTTGCTTGACGCGCATATAAGTGATAGTGTAGATTTTTTTCCTTCATTACATACACAAAAGCAACGGGCACTTTCAAGCGAGAAGCAATAGAAAATGGTCCTGCAGGAAAATTAGCTTGTTTTCCAAGGAGCACTTCAGACATCGTTTTATTTCCCTCGAAATAACGATCTCCTGTAAAACAAATTAATTCGTTTCGACTAAGCGCATTATTTATTTCGAAAATATGAGATAAATCTTCTTGAATCAAGATAAACTTTACCGAAGGTTTCTTCGAAATACTTTCTAAATATTCTTTGATAACATTTCGTTCTAAATCTGTTGTAACCAAATTAATTTGACAATCAAAGTCAATATCTGCAAAAAAATGTTCAGCAACTTCGAAATTACCAACATGTGCACTTATTAAGATTCCGCCTTGTTTTTGATTCAATAGATTTCTTAATAATTCTATTCCATCAAATTCGTACGAATATTTGTTACGTAAACCTGCATTAATCGCTGTTTTATCAATCAAGGCTTGTCCAAAAGTATAGTAACTTTTGTAAACACTTAAAATTGATTTGAAAACCGAAAAATTTAATCGATAACGAAAGTATTCGTAAATAGATTTGTTACTGCTATAAGCCGTTATAAAATAATAAAAAGCTACAAAAATTAAGACTGAGTAAGCAGCCTTAATTCCGAGCTTTTTCATAACGTTGACAAATATTTTGTATCCCAGGACCGTTCCTTTAGAACGACCATCCCATTGTTTCATATCTGTTATTTATTCTCTAACTTTTGTTCTACAATTGCATAGAAATCTTCAAAAGTTATCATATTTTGAAAATCTTCTTTAATTAATTTCACACCGAAATTAGATTCAATGATTACCACTAAATCAACATAGTCCAAACTATCTAAATCTAAAGATTCTTTAATATTTTTTTCCTCTGAAATCACAGAAGGATCAACTTCAAATTCATCAATTAAGATAGCATTTAATTTTTCAGCGATTTTACTTTTCACCATATTAGGAGTTAAATTTTTTAATTACTAAGGCAGAATTCGTTCCACCAAATCCAAAAGAATTCGACAAATATACATCAAATTCTTTATTTAAGGTTTCTTTAACAATGTTTAATTTAACTGAATCTTCGTCTGCTTCTTCGAAATTAATATTTGGTGCAATAAAGTTATTCATCATCATTAAGTTAGAATAAATAATCTCACTTGCTCCTGCCATCCAACATTCGTGTCCCGTCATCGATTTTGTAGAACTTACAAAAGGTTTCGTTTTTCCAAAAACTTGGTCAATCGCTTTTGCTTCGTTCGCATCACCAACTGGCGTAGAAGTCGCATGTGCATTGATATATTGAATTTCATCAGCAGAAATTTTTGCTTGTTTCAACGCTCTATTCATTGCAATTGCTGGCCCATCTACATTTGGCGTAGAAATATGTCCACCATTCGACGAAAAACCATAACCCAAAACCTCAGCAATAATTGGCGCACCACGTTTTACTGCGGATTCATAGCTTTCTAAAATCAATGTTGCTCCACCTCCACTCGGCACCAATCCATCACGATTTTTATCGAAAGGACGACAAGCTTGTGTAGGATTTGCTTCATTTTCGGAAAAAACACCCAAACCATCAAAACTTGCCATTGCATACTTATTAATCTCCTGTGCTCCTCCACAAATAATCATATCTTGCAGACCATCTTTGATCATCATATAACCTAATCCAATCGAATGCGAACCACTTGCACAAGCTGCACTAATCGTAAAACTAATTCCAGTCAACTCAAAAATTGTTGCAAGATTCATGGTTACAGTAGAATTCATTGACTTGAAAATCGCTCCAGAACCAATTAATTCAGTATCTTTTTTCTCACGAACAATATCTATTGCATCAATAATTGCTTTTGAAACACTATCGTTTCCATATATAATTCCGACCTCGTTAGTCTTGATATACTCTTCCGTCAAATTAGCATTTTTCAACGCTTCTAAAGTTGCCATATAAGCGAACTCTGTTTCTTGACCAATTGTAATTCGTTGTCGACGATTCAAAAAAGGTTTCAAATCTGGTACTGGAACAGTTCCCGTCAAAGCTGATTTAAAGCCAAATTCTTTGCGTACTTCATCAAAAATAATTCCTGATTTTCCTTGACGCAAAGATTCTGTTACCTCTTCTAATGATGTTCCTAAGCAAGAATAGATGCCCATTCCTGTTATTACTACTCTTTGACTCATTTTATCTAAGAATAAATTCCTCCATTTATATTAATAACCTCTCCTGTGATATAACTCGATTTTTTAGAAACCAAAAAGCTTACCAAATCAGCAACTTCTTCGGCTTTTCCAAAACGATTTGCTGGAATCAACTTCTTTAATTCTTGTTGATCCAATTCATCTGTCATATCCGTTTCGATAAAACCTGGTGCAACAGCATTCACAGTTACATTACGTTTTGCTATTTCTTGTGCCAATGCTTTCGTAGCACCTATCACAGCAGCTTTTGCAGCAGAATAGTTTGTTTGTCCTGGCGTTCCTTTCAAACCAGAAACAGAAACTATATTAACAATTCTTCCGAATCTATTTCTCAATAATGGATTAATAAAGAAATGAGTTACGTTGTAAAAACCATTCAAGCTTGTATTAATCACATTTGACCAATCTTCTTGAGAAATCCACATAAACAAATTGTCTTTCGTAATACCTGCATTGTTTACAATAACTTCTACAATTGCATCTGTATTTTTCTCTGTCCATTCGGTTAAAACTTGTTGCGTTTGATTTGCATCAGCCACATCAAATTTTAAAATTTCTCCTGTTCCTCCTAATGCTTCAACTTCTTTCAAAGTCTCTAACGCAGCAGCTTCATTCGAATTATAATTTATCAAAAGATGATAATCATGTTCTTCGGCAATTTTCAAACAAATTGCTTTTCCAATTCCACGAGAACCACCTGTTACAATTGCACATTTCATGCTTTAGTTTACTTTATTATTTAGTAAATATTTTTTAACTTCCTTAAGATAAGGATAAATCACCTCATCTTCTTTAAATACAGGAACAATTTTACGAATCGAATCATAAAATGCTTTCCCTTTCGAAGATAATTTATCTTGTATTTGTAGAAATTCTATCGCTTGCGTTACAGCCATACTCTGAACCGTCAACACTTCGAACGTATTATCAATCACTTTTGCACAAATCGTAGCCGCATTTGTTCCCATACTCACAATATCTTGATTATCATTGTTGTTTGGAATACTATGCACATACATTGACGTAGAAAGTGTTTGATTTTCAGCTGTTGTAGAAGTCGCCGTAAATTGAGCAGCTTGCAAACCGAAATTAAAACCAAGCGTTCCTAAATTGACAAAAGGTGGTAAAATATTATTGATTTTTGGATTGACTAAATAGTTTAATTGACGTTCACTTAGCATTGATAGACGCGTAACAGCCAATTTTAATTTATCCAATTCTAATGAAACATAATCGCCATGAAAATTTCCTCCATGATGAACAGTTTGATTTTCAACATCGATAATTGGATTATCACTCGCCGAATTTATTTCATTTTCTAGTACTTCTTTCGCGGCATTCCAAGTATCATAAATTGGTCCTAAAATCTGAGGAACACAACGCAACGAATAATATTCTTGTACTTTTTCTTCAAAAATTTTCTCAGTACGTTCTTGATATAATTCGTCTGCACGTTTTTTGACTAATTTGCTATCATTCAAAAAATCGGTCATTTTATTCGCCACATAACGTTGACCAACATGTTGTTTAGCCTCGTTCAACGGTTTTGAATAATGATCATCAAAAGATTGTACAATTTCATTCATCATCGAGCTTAACGTAATCGAAAGATTAATTAATTGATTAACTTTAATCAAATTTACCATTCCAATTCCCGTCATTACCGAAGTTCCGTTCATAATTGATAAACCTTCGCGAATATGAACTTCTATTGGTTGAAGATTTTCAAGTTCAAACACTTCTTTCGTCGATTTGATTTCTCCTTTATAAAAAACTTCTCCTTCTCCAATTAATGTCAAAGCCAAATGCGCCAATTGAACCAGATCTCCACTAGCACCAACGCTTCCATGTTGATAAATGACAGGTAAAATATCACGGTTTACTAATTCTTGCATCAATACTAAAACTGAAGGATGAATCCCAGAATATCCCAACGAAAGCGTATTAAAACGTGCAATAACCGCAGCTTTTGTTTGGTCTAACGTCAACGGTTCTCCAATTCCTGTACAATGACTTCTGATTAGATTATATTGAAGCTGAATTGTATTTTCATCTTCAATACGATATTGTGCCATTGGTCCAAAACCTGTATTTACGCCGTAAATTATTTTATTTTTTGAAAATTCTTTTAAAAATTTAAAACTATTCTCCACACGATCAAATGTTGATTTATCAAGCAATAATTTTTTATTCTCAAAAAGTATGTTTTCTATAGTGTCAATTGTTAATTTTGTCATGTTATTGATTAGGTAAAAGATTTATCGATTTTGGTTATTTACTCCCTCAATCAGTTGCAAAAATAATTAAAAAACTATACAAAAAGTCATGATTGAAAATACAGATGTTTTAATCATTGGTGCAGGACCTTCGGGATCGGTTGCAGCAGCCTATTTAAGAGAAAAAAACATTAAAGTTATTGTTTTAGAAAAAACTCAATTTCCCAGAATTGTTGTTGGTGAAAGTTTGATCCCTCGCTCTATGGATCATTTTGAAGAAGCTGGATTGTTACCTTATTTAGAGAAACAAAATTTCGAAGTAAAACCTGGTGCGAGATTTATTCGAGGCGAACAAATTTGTATTTTCGATTTCAGTAAAAAGTTTGGGAAAGGACAAGATTGGACTTGGCAAGTTCCGCGTGCTGATTTCGACATGACTTTAGCTGATGCAATTATAGACAAAGGTGCAGATTTGCGTTTTAATGAAGAAGTAATTGATGTTCAATTTGAAGGAAAAAAATCGATTACAACTGTAAAAAAACAAAATGGAGAAACGTATCAAATCAATGCAAAATTTTTGATTGATGCGAGTGGATATGGACGCGTTTTACCACGATTATTAAATATTGATAGTCCATCAAAACTAAATCCACATTCAGCAATTTTCACACATATTAATGATGTTCGTCGCCCTGAAGGTCAAGAAAGAACGCAGATTTCTTTTGATATTATTGAAACGAAAGTTTGGTTGTGGGTAATTCCTTTTTCGAATGGAAAAACAAGTGTAGGGATCGTTGGCCCAACAGATTATATCAATCAATTATCAACCAATCAAGATACAACAGAAGCTTTGCAAAATGCAATTCAAAAATCCGATTTTTACGTCAATCGTTTTGGTAATTTACCATTTGAATTTAACCCAATTTGGTTAAAAAATTATTCCGCTGCGGTGACTAAAATGTTTGGAGATGGTTATGTTTTGACAGGAAATAGTACCGAGTTTTTAGACCCTGTCTTCTCTTCTGGTGTTTGTTTCGCAACAGAAAGTGGTTTGAAAGCTGCTAAGCTTGCTATTAAAGAAATGAATGGCGAAAAAGTAGACTGGCAGACAGATTACGAAGATTATATGAAAGAAGGTATCGATGTTTTCACCACTTATGTGCAAGAATGGTACACAGGAAATTTGCAAGAATTATTTTTCCATCAACCTGAAAATCCTGATGTCAAAGAAAAAATTTGTGCTGTTTTAGCGGGATACGTTTGGAACAAAGAAAATCCATTTGTAAAAAAACACAATAGTGTAATTCGGAATATGGCGTATCTGATTCGAATGGTTAAAGAAACAGAATAAATGAAAAGTCAACAATATGTTGGCTTTTTTGTTTTTAATTCAGATAGATTCTCTATTTTTGAGTAATCCAATACTTTAAAACGCATGCAATTTCAGACTATTGATACAGTTGAATCAATTTCGAAAGAAGATTTCATCAAAAATTATCTCAAAAAAAGGAAACCTTTGTTATTGAAAGGTTATGCGAAGAATTGGAAAGATTTTGACAAATGGAATCTCGATTATATCAAAGAAAAAGCTGGAGAACAAATTGTACCTTTATACGATAGCAAACCTGCTGATGCTAACAAAAGTTCGGACACTCCTGCTACACATATGAAGTTTAATGAATATGTAGATTTGATCAAAAAAGAGCCCTCTGATTTGAGAATTTTTTTCTTTATCATCAAAGATAAAATTCCCGAATTACTCAAAAATTTCACTTATCCTGATCTAGGTTTAAAATATTTTGAACGTTTGCCTACACTATTTTTTGGAGGAAGTGAAGCTAAAGTTTTGATGCATTATGATGTCGATATGACGGATTTCATTCATTTTCAGTTCCAAGGTGATAAACGAATTTTGTTGTTTGATCCAAAACAATCCAAAGCTTTATATAAAGTTCCACTTTCGGTACATACAATTTACGAAATTGATTATGATCATCCCGATTACGAAAAATTCCCAGCTTTGAAACACGCAAAAGGTTTTGATTTTGTCATGAATCATGGCGATGCTTTATTTATCCCACGTGGTTATTGGCATTATAATCGTTATTTAGAAGCAGGATTTTCAATGTCTTTACGCGCCTTTCCTAATGAGTTTTTTCAAGTGATGAATACCATTTATCATGTATTTATTATGCGCTATACAGATAAGTTAATGCGCAAGATTTTTCAACTAAAATGGATTCATTTTAAAGAAAAATGGGCTATAAAGAAAAGCCATCGTTATTATGGAATTAAGAAATAGGTTTTAAATATTACTCAATTTTATAATCCATAGGAACCATGTTTGCTATTTTTTCCCAGCTCCAATATCCTTCAACAACCAAATTAGCAGGATGGTAATATGTACCATTTTCTTCAATTTTTAATAAATCGCTTTTTATAGCGAAAATAGAAAGTTGGTTCGAAATATATTTTGCACCATTCTGTTTTGCATAGTCCAAATCCTCTTTTTCATTTTTGTATTCAACTGAATATAATCCTTTAAAATTAAGATACTGATTATTATTATCAACGATTTTCAAACTATCAGATGGAACTTTTTGATTAACTAAGTAAGTAATTATTTTTGGAGGAACTTTACCTTCAATTCTACCTCCTAACAAAGTTTCTTCTTTAAATTTTATGTATTCAGGATTATCCTTGCGAATCAATCGTTTTATATCATATCCTTCTTCCTCAATTTTATTCTCATAAACTGCTTTCATAAAATGAGTAATACTTCCTAAATAAGATTTACGACGATTTTCTTGCCATTTTTTTTCTTTAGAAGCTGATGATTTTAACTCAGTAAAAAGTGCTGTTCCAAGAGTTAAGACATAATTTGACTTAAAATCAACATTAAAATCAACCAAGTCATACTCGATTTTATAACCTAAGTAATTGTTTGTAATGATTAAAGGATTTCTAGAAGTAGCAGATAATTGTCGTGTATTTTTATCATATTTAAACCTTAAGTCTTTCGAATTTTCTATTTTGCATTTTTTTGCAGCTTCATTACTTCCCAAAAACAATTTCAAAAAAGTCTGATAATAATACAACCAATCTTCTTTAGATATTGCTTGAACAACTGTTTCTTGCAACGCTACCACTTCAGGTTCTAAAACTACTTTATAAAATGTAATTTGATTTGTATTAACATTCAAAATATAATTTTCAAACAAACTTGCACGAACAATTAAGTTATATTGTCCATTAGGAAGACTTAGTTCAAATTCACCTTTTTCGTTCGTTTTTGATTTAATCGTAGAATTATCGACATAGATTTCAGCATTAATAATTGGAAGCGATTTTTCATCAATCACTTTTCCTTTAATTGTATTTTGTGCAAATAGATTACTACTAATTAAGAAAAAACCTAAAATAATAATTTGTTTAAAATTCATTGACTAAATTTTAAAACAAGATAATAAAAAAACCGCTATAAAGCGGTTTTGAATTTATTTGAAGAAATATGTAATTCCTAAAGTTAAAAATGATGAACGATTTGTTCCATTATCCCAACGTTTATAGTCGTAAGTATCTATTAAACCATATTGATAGCGTAAATTAATTTCGTATTTTCTATCAATAGAATATCCACCACCAATATTAAATGCTAAATCAAACGATTTTGGAACATTATTTTCTCTTTCAGGTTCATTTTCATCAAATTTTTCTGATACTTTGAAACCTAATTGAGGACCACCTTCAACGAAGAAATCTTTTCCTTGATCATCAAAATAGTATTTATACATAATTGGAATATTGATATAATTTAAGAAAGCTTTGTATTTCTCTCCACCTTCTTTATATAACGAATATTCACCTTGAGTAGTATATAAAACTTCGGCTTGTAAATAATGATTTTCGTTTCGAGTAGTTAATTGATATTTTGCAACTCCTCCAACTAAAAATCCAACTCTCTCTTTAGAAACTCCATGAACAATAGTTGTGTTACTAAGTCCAACACCTCCTTTAACTCCAAATTCGATTTGAGCAAAAGAAAAAGTAGATAAACTTAAAAGAAATAAACTTAATAGATTGGTTTTTAAATTTTCATAAGTTATTGTATAATTTTAACAAAATTAAAGCTTTTTTTAATACAAACTTCATTTCATAAAAAAAGCTCTCCAAATGAAGAACTTTCTATATTATTTTCGAAAATTTATTTTTTTGGTTGAGGAGGAAATTTAGCAAGAATTTCTTCAATTGCTTTCGGGATTCTTTCTGCTTTAGCACTGATATTACTCAAATTAAGATCAGAACCAACACCCTGCCAAACCAATATATTACGTTTATCATCAATAATGTCTATTACAATTGTTCCTACTTGATAAGAAGAAACGCTATTTCCGCCGTAATATCCTCCATAGTAACCATAAGGTCCGTAGCCCCAATTGTTATTATTTACAGAAATTTGTTCTTTAGAACTTGTCAATAAATTAATGACTAAGTCTGCATCAGAACTTACTTTTGTAAATCCTTTTGTAGCCATTTGTGCATCAATTGCTTTAATTAGTCGATTCTTATCCAAATCGTTAACCTTTAACTTATCTAATCCTTTTTGGTGAAAAGTATAAGTTTTATATGATGCAAAATTTGATGATCTGTCGTAATCTGTACTTACTTGAACTGTTCCACAGCTTGTTACAAATAATGACAACAAAATTATAAAAATAAAGTGTATAATTTTCATGACCTTGATTTTTTATTTAAAACTACAATTATCATTCCTAAATGTAAAGGTAAATCAAAAAAAAGAAGCTCAAAATATCTGAACTTCTTTTTAACTAATATTTACAATTTTATTTTGCTAATTCTAACTCTTGAATTTTTACTTCAACAATTCCATTGTGATTGATTCTAACCAAATCTACAATTTGCGTTTCGTTGACTAATTCAGGTTTAAAATCTGTCTGAACTTTTACATAATTCTCTGTAAAACCAAACATTTTTCCATCTTTATTATCATGTTCCCACAATACTTTCTGAGTCGAATTTAATTGAGATTGATAAAAAGCTTGACGTTTTTTCTCCGATAAAATACGTAACATTTTACTACGACGTTTACGTTCTCCTTGATCAACAACTCCTTCAAATTCGATAGCTTCTGTATTATCTCTTTCCGAATAAGTAAATACATGTAAATAGCTAATTGGTAATTCGTTTAAGAAATTATACGTTTCCATAAACAATTCTTCTGTTTCTCCAGGGAAACCAACAATTACATCTACACCAATACATGCATTTGGCATCACTTCGCGAATTTTTGTTACACGATCTAAATAAAGATTAGATAAGTAACGACGTTTCATTTTTTTCAAAATCTCATCGCTACCAGATTGTAATGGAATATGGAAATGTGGAACAAATCGATTGCTTTTTGAAACAAAATCGATTGTTTCATTTTTCAATAAATTTGGTTCAATCGAAGAAATTCTGATTCGTTCTATCGCATCAACTTGATCCAATTCTTGCACCAATTCCAAGAAAGTATGTTCGTGTTTTTTATTCCCGAATTCACCTTTCCCGTAATCACCAATATTTACACCCGTTAACACGATTTCTTTGATTCCTTTTTGTGCAATCTCATTCGCATTTTTGATAACATTTTCAACTGTATCCGAACGCGAAATTCCACGAGCCAAAGGAATTGTACAATACGTACATTTATAATCGCAACCATCTTGCACTTTCAAAAAAGCACGCGTACGATCACCAATTGAATAAGAACCAACGTAAAAGTCGGCTTCTTCAATCTCACAAGAATGTACAATTGTTTCTTCTTTTTTATTGATATCGTCTAAATATTCAGCAATATTGAATTTTTCTGCAGCTCCTAAAACCAAATCAACACCTTCCATTTCCGCAATTTCTTGCGGTTTCAACTGCGCATAACAACCTACAACGACAACAAAACCTTCTGGATTTGCTTTCATTGCATTTTTCACAATCGTTCTGCACTCTTTGTCTGCATTTGCGGTTACCGAACATGTATTGATTACGTACACATTCGCAGAATCTGTAAACTCAACCTTCTGATATCCATTATCTTTCAAGTTTCTTGCGATCGTCGAAGTTTCAGAAAAATTAAGTTTACATCCCAATGTATGAAATGCAACTGTTTTAGTTTGATTATTCATAGCTGCAAATTTAAGAAATTATCCATAGTTTTGAAACATAAATAAATCAGCTATTCAAAATGACTAAATACTTTATCTACATTATGTTATTCGTTTCAATATTTTCGTGTTCTAAGAAAATTGAAATCGATGAAAACAAAGTATTTAAATTAAATCGTTACGATAATATTTCTTCTTTAGATCCTATCAATGCACGTACACAAGCCAATAATTGGGCATGCAATTTAATGTACAATAGTTTAGTGAAGATTGATAACGAACTAGAAATTCAGCCAGATATTGCAAAATCTTGGACAATTTCTGAAGATGGAAAAACGTATTCTTTTACTTTGAGAAATGATGTTTTTTTTCATAAACATGAAGCTTTCGGAAAAGATTCGACTCGAATTGTAACGGCTTCAGATTTCGAGTATAGTTTTAATCGTTTAAAAGATCCGAAAGCTGGAGGTTCTGGAGGTTGGATTATGAATAATATTGATTCATATAAAGCGATAAATGATACACTTTTTGAAATTAAATTAAAAGAGGCTTATCCTGCATTTTTGGGATTAATTTCGATGAAATATGCTTCGGTTGTTCCGAAAGAATTATTCAAAAATGGAAACGATGAATTCTTGAAACATCCAATTGGTACAGGCCCTTTTCAATTTAAGATTTGGGAAGATAATGTGAAAATGGCTTTTAGAAAAAATCCAAAGTATTTCGAGTTTGATGAAAAAGGACAACGTTTACCATATTTAGAAGCGGTTAATTTATCATTTTTACCAGAGAAAAATTCAGAATTTTTAGAATTAATCAAAGGTAATTTGGATATGATGGCAGATTTGGATCCTTCTTATAAAGATGAAATTTTAAATCCAATCGGAGATTTGAATCCAAAATATTCAAATATTTTAACGATTCAAAAAGTTCCTTATTTAAGTACCGTTTATTTATGTTTTTATCTTGATGCGCCCAATGCAGTTGATTTGAAATTGCGTCAAGCATTAAATTATGGAGTTGATAAAAACAAAATCATCAAATATATGATGAAAGGTCAAGCTTTTGAAGCAGATGGAGGTTTCATTCCGAAAGGTTTACCAGGTTATTCGCCAGAAAGTGGTTACAAATATTCTCCCGAAAAAGCACGTGAACTAATCAATAGCTATAAAAAAACGAACGAAAAAATTGTACCAATCGAGCTGACAACTGTGCAAGAATATGTAGATGTTTGTGAATATATTGCGGCAGAAATGGCAAAATTAGGCTTACCAATAAAAGTGAATGTTGTACCTGGACCAACGATGCGCGATGGAAAAGCAACGGGAAAATTTACGTTGTTCCGCGCAAATTGGGGAGCAGATTATCCAGATGCCGAAAACTTTTTGTCTTTATATTATTCGAAAAACTTTGCGCCAGAAGGTCCAAATTATTCACATTACAAAAATGGTGAATTTGATAAAATGTACGAACAAGCATTTTTGACCAATAATCTAGACGAACGTGCCAAAATTTATCAAAAAATGGATGCATTGATGATGCAAAACGCTCCAATTTTGCCATTATTTTATGATCAAACAACGTTATTTTTGAATAAAAAAGTTAAGAATTTTTCGATGGGACCAATCAAATTATTGGATTTAACGAGAGTTTACAAAGAATAATTCTTTTGACATTTCTCAAAAAGTTTGAACATCTTTTAAAAAAATCTAAATAATATTTCATTTTATTTCACGACATTAGATAATTGTTAACTTATTTGAAATAATGGGTTTTCTCTAACGTTTGAAATCAACAATTTAAAAGAAATTATTTCAGAAATATAGGCGTTAAACCGAGTTTTTTTAGATATATTTGACACCAAATTTTTAATCAAAATCATTTAAATTTTTACTTATGAAAGTAAGACAACTTTTCGTAGTAGGATCTATCGTTACTCTTGTTGCAATTGGAGTAATCTCTTATTTTTGGCCAGGTATCTTATGGTCTTTAATAATTATTCTTCCTTTGATTGCTTTAGGATTTGCAGATATCTCGCAAACAAAACACGCTATCAGAAGAAACTTTCCAATTATTGGACATGGACGTTATTTGTTAGAAAGTATTCGTCCAGAAATTATGCAATACTTTGTTGAAACGGATACTGAAGGGAAACCTATTGACCGTTTGATGCGTAGTATGGTGTATCGTCGTGCAAAAAATGTAATTGACACAGTTCCTTTTGGGACGCAATTAGATGTTTATGAACCAGGATATGAGTGGTTAAATCACTCGATGTATGCAGGAAAAATCAAACATGCTGATGATCCACGTGTAAAAGTTGGTGGAAGCGAATGTAAACAACCTTATTTAGCAAGTTTATTAAACATTTCTGCAATGTCTTTCGGTTCGTTAAGTGAAAATGCTGTATTAGCAATGAACAAAGGAGCCAAATTAGGAAACTTTGCGCACAATACAGGTGAAGGGGGAATTTCTCCATATCACTTACAGCCAGGTGGAGATTTGATTTGGCAAATTGGTACAGGATATTTTGGATGTCGTGCAGCTGATGGTGGTTTCGATCCAGATAAGTATGTAGAGCGTGCTACTTTACCAAATGTAAAAATGATTGAGTTGAAAATTTCTCAAGGTGCAAAACCAGGTCACGGAGGAATTTTACCAGCAAATAAAAATACTCCAGAAATCGCTAAGATTCGTGCTGTAGAACCATATACAACTGTTGATTCTCCTCCATCTCACTCAGCTTTCTCTGATGCAGAAGGAATGTTACATTTCATCAAACAATTAAGAGAATTATCAGGTGGAAAACCAGTTGGATTTAAATTGTGTATTGGGATTAAACGTGAGTTTATCGAGATTTGTGAAGCAATGATTAAAACGGGTATCAAACCAGATTATATTGCAATTGACGGTGGTGAAGGAGGAACTGGAGCTGCTCCTGTAGAGTTTTCAAACTCTTTAGGTATGCCTTTGTTAGATGGTTTAGCTTTTGCAGTTGATACTTTACGTGGTTATGGTCTTAAAAAAGATATTCGTGTTGTAGCTTCTGGAAAAATTATTTCTTCTTTCCACATTGCTCGTGCAATGGCTATTGGTGCGGATTTAGTTTATTCGGCTCGTGCAATGATGATGGCTGTAGGATGTATCCAAGCATTACAATGTAATACAAATACATGTCCTGTTGGTGTTGCGACGCAAGATCGTGAATTAATGAAAGGTTTAGACGTAGAAGATAAAGCAACTCGTATGTATAATTTCCACAAGAAAACAATGCATATTTTATCTGAGTTAATTTCTGCAACAGGTGTTAAATCTCACAGAGATTTCAATCGTTATCACGTAAATTTACGTATCGACAATACACGTATTATGTCTTACGATCAATTATACCCAATTGTAGAAGAAGGTGCATATGTAGGAATGTCTGTAGAAGATGTTTTACAAGAAATTAGAATTCGTACATTAAGTAAAGTCAATTAATCAATTTCATATAATAGTAAAAAAGCAATCCAATTGGATTGCTTTTTTTATTCAAGAATATTCCGTAAATATTGAGACGGACGAAAACCTGTATGTTCCAAAAAAGCATCTGAAAAAGTCTTTCTCGAATTAAAACCTGTTTCTTCTGCCAACGCATCAATTGTGTATTTTTTGAGATTTGGCTCATTTTCAATTCGTTTCAAAAGATGATTAATTCTCAATTCATTGATATATTGGTTAAAATTTTTCGATCTCGAACGATTAATATAATTTGACACAATTGTTCGATTGGCGTTCAATTCTAGAACCAAATCATTCAACGAAAATTTTGGATTTAGAAATAACTTTTGTTCTTCAAATAATTGCAAACTTTGTTCGAAATCTTCATCAATTTCAACTTCGAATTTTGTTTTTTCTAATTGATTTTCTTCCTTAATATCTAACTCAAGTATTGTTATTTCATCAAGACATTTTTGTAAATAATTCTTCTTTTTTTGATGTTTTTGATTCATTTTATAAAAAACAATTCCACCAAAAATTAGAATTACTACTAAACCAAAAAATGAAGATCTTTTGAAGTTTTGATTCTTTTCTTTCAATAAATTTCGTTCAGTTTTCAGGAATGTATTTTCATATTTCTCGAGATTTGGTTTCAAAACAGTATGATCAGCCACATAAAATAAACTATCAAAAGACAATAAATTATTTACAGATAATAATTTATCTCGACTATTTCCATATTTCTCGTTGTATTCAACTACTCGTTCATAAGAAAGTCGCAGTTCTTCATCAAGAATTTTATATTGTTTTGAGAATTCCACAACATTTTCAAAATATTGGATTGCTTCTCTATTTCGCTTTTGTTGATATAAAATTTCACCTAAAAATTGCTCCGAAATCACATACCATTTGATATCATTTTGCTTCCAGAAAGCTTGTTGTGCTTTTTTCAATGTATTAAATGCCGAATTATAATCTTTTTTGTAGAAATCAATAATTCCTTTATTCTTCAAAGCATATTGATAATTTACCGTATCAACCGTTTCAGATAATTCAATTTTGTTGTAATAATCACTTTTGTTCAGATGATTTGTTTTGCTATATAAATAAGACAATTTCCCAAGAATGGAAAGATAAATGCTGAAAGATTTTGGTTGCTGTTTATGCTTTTCGAAATATGATAAAGAAGTTTCGTATAACACTATAGATTCCTTGATTTCATGTAAGTTTTCTTTTGTTTTCGCAATTCCAACAAGCGAAGAATAAAATGTAAAATCATCTTTTATTTCAGTTGATAGTTGTTTCGAAATGGTGAAATTTTTCAATGCATTATTGTAATTACGTTGCTCCAAAAAATAATTTCCTTTTTCGATATAAGCTTCACTCAACACAACTTTATCATTCAATCGATAAGCTGTTGAAATCGTTGAATCAATAATTCGAAGATTTTCTTCAACCAAATCATTATTTTTTTGACGCAAAAATTCAGCTTTATCTTTTTGTGTTTTTCCAAACATATTTACTGAACTGAATATGAATAGAATAACTATAATAAATTTAAGAAACCTATTTCCCGAAATCATAAAACGTAACATATTGTATTTCTTTAATTTAAATAATATTGTAAACAATTATCATTTGACACCAAGTTGATAAAAAACATTTAAAAATATAAATTAAAATTGTTCAAACAAAAATTTTACTTCCTCTAAATGTAAGTAAAACAATAATCAACACAATTTTATTATGAAGTTTCTACAATTAATTCTCATTTTGATTAGCTCTTTTGCTTTTGCACAAGAAAAATATTCGATTACAGGCTATATTTCATCAGAAAAAGAGTCAAAAACAATTCACGCAAAAGTTATTTTATACGATGAATTTCAAAATGTTATTCAAACAATTGAAACTGAAAATTCTAAATTTAACTTTGAAAATTTAGAACCTAAAATCTATTTAATTTCTGTTATTTATGACAATAATATTCAAGATGAAGAACCTTTTTATTTAAACGAAAATAAAACATTTCACTTAAATATTGATGAAACTGTACAAATTGATGAAGTTATAATCAATGGAAAAAAAGAAACTTTCAAAATAGAAAATGGCAATTATAATATTGATGTCGCCAATTCAAATTTTAATAAACTTGCTACAACTAAAGAATTATTTTCAAAATTACCAAGCGTCATGTTAGGCGCAGATCAAGAAACATTGACGATTATTGGAAAAGGAAATCCTTTGTTGTATTTGGACGATCAACAAGTTGATTTTTCTACCATTTCGAGTTTAGCAATTGAGGACATAAAATCGATTGAAATTATCAAAAACCCTTCTGCTAAATATGAAGCAAATGGAAAATCTATCGTAAAAATTAATCTAAAGAAAAGTAAAAAAGAAGGTTTAAAATTGACTTTGCAAGAAACATTATCTTTCAAAAGAAAGTTTAATAATTATTTCAATTCGACTTTTCAAATTCGTAAAAATAAAAGCGAATTTAAACTGAACGCATCTTATAATCAACTAAATCCGTGGGAAGGAAATGGATTCGATTATCGCATAAAAGACAAAAATATTCAGTCCAATTATTTCATAAAATCGCAAACTAAACGTCCACATTTTATTGTAAACACAAGCTTTTTTCAGGAATTAAATGAATCTGGAGATTATTTTTCGTTTGCTATTAATTCAAATTTTAGAAAAGATAAAGGTTTGCTTGATACCAAAACAGAATATACCGAAAACAATGAAAATCAATCTATTTTAACGTTAAATGATAATGAAAATCATCGAAATTTTGTGAATACTTTGGTGAATTACAATAAAAATATTCAATCAATTGACGCAAGTATTTTAACAGGATTACAATACACGATTTATAATACAGGAACAACATATGATTTTTATAATAAGATTAATGAGAATGATGTCGAATACAATCAATCGCGCTATCAAAAATATCGTCTTAAGGTTTTTGCAGGAAAATTTGATGTAGAGAAAAAGTTTGAATCTGATCAAAAAATTGAATTTGGAGGACGTTTTACACACGCTAAATCTGAGACGAATAATGAAACATTTTTTCCTCAACAATCATCAGAAGAATTTCTTTATAATTTCAAAGAACTGAATCTTTCCGCCTATTTGCAATACACTAAAAATTATGAAAAATGGAATTATAAAGCTGGATTAAGAACAGAAACGACTAATTCTAAAGGTCTTGATGAAATAAAACAACTTTCGGATATTGATAAAAAATACATCGATTGGTTTCCGAATGCAGAAATTAATTACACTTTTGATAATAAAAATGCGTTAACAATTTACTATAAACGTACGATTGACAGACCGAATTACAGCAATCTTTCTTCTGGGAATTTGTACGGAAGTCCTTATATCGAATACAGTGGAAATTTTAATATTTTACCTACTTACACCGACACATTTTCAGCGAATTATTCATTAAAAAAATGGAACATGAATGTGACGTATTATCAAAGTAAAAATCCGATGAATTATACATTAATTTATAATGATGTGAGAAATATTTCAACATTTACAACGATTAATTTCGAAAAAGAAAAAAACATTTCTGTTGCTTTGGATGTTCCATTCGAATATAAATTTTGGTCAACACAAATTAGTTTAGCTATAATTTATAGTAAAATAATTGATGAAAAAGCTGTGTTAAAAAAATCGATTCCGTATATCTATTTATACTCTAATCACAATTTCAAATTGGGAAAAGATTTCAACTTTATGGTTGATGGATATTGGTTAAGCAAACGAACTGAAGGAATTTATGATCGAAATTCTCAAGTTATCGTTAATCTTGGATTGACAAAATCATACAAAAACTTTGATTTTTCTATTCGTTTCAATGATTTATTCAAACAAATGAAATTTAGCGAAACACTGAATTATGATAAAATAAGTTCTAAAAATCTATTTTTAGTCGATTATCAAGAACTATCAGTTAGTGTTAAATATAATTTTGGCCGATTGAATAAAACCATCTCGAAAGAGAATAAAGTAAATGAAGAGGAAGGGAGAATTAGGTAATCTCAACTTATAAACCAAAAAAGCCATTCTTTCGAATGGCTTTCAATTTATGGATTGTTAGAATGTTTTATGTATTACAATTCTAAAGCTCTTTTAGCGTCACCTCCCATTAATACGTTTAATGGATCTTCTACCGCTTCTTTAACAGCAACTAAGAATCCTACAGATTCGCGTCCGTCGATGATACGGTGGTCATAAGATAAAGCAACATACATCATTGGAGCGATAACAATTTGTCCGTTTTTAACAACTGGACGCTCAACGATATTGTGCATTCCTAAGATACCTGATTGAGGTGGGTTGATGATTGGTGTAGACATCATAGATCCAAATACACCACCATTAGTGATTGTAAATGTACCTCCTGTCATTTCATCAACAGAAATTTTTCCGTCACGTACTTTGATTGCTAAATCTTTGATAGATTGCTCAACACCACGGAAAGTTAAGTTTTCTGCATTACGTACAACTGGCACCATTAAACCTTTTGGTCCTGATACTGCAACAGAAACGTCAGCAAAGTCAAATTTTACTTGGTAGTCACCGTCAATCATAGAGTTTACGTCTGGGTATAACTCTAATGCGCGTGTAACTGCTTTTGTAAAGAAAGACATGAATCCTAAACCAACACCGTGTTTAGCTTTGAATTCGTCTTTATATTGGTTACGTAAAGCAAAAATTGCAGACATATCAACTTCGTTGAATGTAGTTAACATTGCAGTTTCATTTTTAACAGAAACTAAACGTTGTGCAATTTTACGACGTAATGATGATAATTTTTTCTCTGATTGAGCACGAGTTCCTTGAGTAGAAGTTCCCATTGCTGGTGTAAAACGAGCTGCATCATCTTGAGTGATACGTCCGTCACGTCCTGAACCTTTTACTTGAGAAGCATCGATACCTTTTTCGTCTAAAACTTTTTTAGCCGCTGGAGATGGAGTTCCCGTAGCGTAAGTTGCAGCTGGAGCAGCAGGTGCTGGCGTAGCAACTGGAGCTGGAGCAGCTTTTACTTCTTCTTTAACCTCAGCTTTTGGTGCTTCTGCAGCTGGAGCGCTTCCTCCTTCTGGTTTAGCAGCTGATGTATCAATAAGACAAACAACTTGTCCTACTTCTACAACATCACCTTCTTCCGCTTTCAAAGTGATAATTCCACTTTCTTCTGCTGGTAATTCTAATGTTGCTTTATCTGAGTCAACCTCAGCAATTGCTTGGTCTTTTTCTACGTAATCACCGTCTTTTACTAACCACGTAGCGATCTCTACTTCTGTGATTGATTCCCCTGGTGATGGGACTTTCATTTCTAACATATCTATTAGCTTTATTTTTTAATTGAATACTTTATTAATTACCTCTTCGTAAATTGCAGCCCAACGTTTACTTGAACCTGGTGCTGTTGCAGCACTTTCTGCTGGAGAAACTACGTCGAATGGATATTTTCTTAACTTACGTAAGATATACATCCAAGCTCCCATATTTTCTGGTTCTTCTTGTGCCCAAACCAATTTAGCATTACCAAATTTAGAGATGATAACATCTACTTTTTCTTCATTTAAAGGATATAATTGCTCTAAACGAATAATTGCAGTTTCTTTATCACCTAATTCTTGGCGTTTTTTGTCTAAATCGTAGTAGATTTTTCCTGAACAGAAAACTACTTTTTTCACTTTTTTCGCATCTACTGTTACATCTTCGATGATTTCTTGGAAACCTCCATTTGCGAAATCTGCTAATGATGATACTGCTGATGGATGACGTAATAATGATTTTGGTGACATTACAACCAATGGTTTGCGGTAATCTGTTACAACCTGTCTTCTTAATGCGTGGAAGAAGTTAGCTGGAGTTGTGATATTTGCAACAAACATATTGTTACCAGCACACATTTGTAAGAAACGCTCTAAACGTGCTGAAGAGTGCTCTGCTCCTTGCCCTTCATATCCATGAGGCAATAACATTACTAAACCATTTTGTAATTTCCATTTATCTTCTGCTGCAGAAATATATTGGTCGATTACGATTTGCGCTCCATTCACGAAATCTCCAAATTGAGCTTCCCAAATAGTTAACGCTTTAGGATTTGCCATTGCATATCCATAATCAAAACCTAAAACTGCATACTCAGATAATAATGAATTATAGATTCTTAATTGACCTTGTTCATTATTGATATGGTTTAATAAGATAATTTCTTCTTCTGTGTCTTCAGTTTTTACAACCGCATGACGGTGAGAGAAAGTTCCACGTTCTACATCTTCCCCAGAAACACGCACGTTACGTCCGTCTGTTAAGATAGAACCGAAAGCTAAAGCTTCTCCTAATCCCCAGTCAATTTTATCTTCCTCAATCATTTTTCCACGTCCTTCAATTAAACGAGAAACTTTTTTGATTAATTTTTTACCTTCAGGAACTGTAGAAACAGCTTTTGCAATTTCTTTTAATTTTGCTTCGTCGTAAGAAGTATTTGCTTGTTCAAAAACTTTTGCATCATCAGCAATTTCAAATCCTTCCCACTCTTCTGGCATGAAAGGGAAAATGTGATTACGCTCAATTTCTTTAGAAGCTTCGAAATTCGTTTCTAATAGAGCTTTAAATTCTGCTTCTTTTTGTTTAACGATTTCTTCTCCTATTACACCTTCTTTTAATAATTTATCCTTGTAAATTTCACGAGGATTTGGGTGTTTAGCGATTAAGTTATATAATTTAGGTTGAGTGAATTTTGGTTCATCACCTTCGTTATGTCCATATTTACGGTATCCTAATAAATCGATGAATACATCAGAACCGAATTCTGCACGATAATCTGCTGCAAAACGGAAAGCGTGAACTACCGCTTCTACATCATCAGAATTTACATGCATTACAGGAGACAATGTTACTTTAGCAACATCTGTACAATATGTAGATGTACGCGCATCTAAATAGTTTGTTGTAAACCCAACTTGGTTATTTACCACAACGTGTACTGTACCACCTGTTTTATATCCGTCTAATCCTGCCATTTGAACAACCTCGTAAACGATTCCTTGTCCAGCTACAGCAGCATCACCATGAATTAAGATTGGAATAATTTTAGAATAATCATCTTTGTAATCTTCCTCAACTTTTGCACGTGTAATCCCTTCTACAACTGCATCTACAGTCTCTAAGTGAGATGGATTTGGTGCTAAATTGATTCGGATATCTTTTCCATTCAATGCTTTGATTTGATTTGATGATCCCATGTGATATTTAACATCACCAGCCATTAAATCTGTATCAAAAGCTTTTCCTTCGAATTCTGAAAAGATTTGAGAATATGATTTTCCAAAAATGTTAGCCAAAACATTCAAACGACCACGGTGAGCCATCCCTACGATAACCTCTTGTACGCCGTGATCTGCAGAACGGTTAATCAATGTATCCAAAGCAGGAATTAAAGATTCATTTCCTTCTACTGAGAAACGTTTTTGTCCAACATATTTCGTGTGCATAAAGTTTTCAAAAGCAGTTGCTTCATTCAACTTTTCTAAAACACGTTCTTTCTCCTCCTTAGATAATTTTGGTTGATTCAAGTTTTGGTTTAACCAATTCTGAATCCAATTAATTCTTTGAGGTTCTCTTACATACATATACTCGATTCCGATAGATTCGCAGTACATGTTTTCTAAGTGTCCAATGATTTCACGTAAAGTGATTGGTCCACCAATACCTAAAATTTCACCAGCATTGAATGTCAATCCTAAATCGGCATCTGTCAAACCGAAGTTCTTGATGTCTAATGAAGGTTCAAAAGTTCTACGCGCTCTAACTGGGTTAGTCTTAGTAAACAAATGTCCACGCGTACGGTAAGCATCAATCAAATTGATTACTTTAAATTCTTTCTGTACGTTGTCTGGAACTTGAGATACTACTGCAGGATTAACTACTGCTTGCGTTGTTTGACTAGCTTTGTTAGGAGCTGTTTGTGTTGCTGGTGCAAATAATGGCTCTCCATCATATGTTGCATTCGCAAAGTCATACCCTTGGAAAAAAGCTTTCCAACTTGGTTCAATACTATCCGGATATTGGACGTATTGATCATATAAGTCGCCTATAAACTCTAAATGAGCGGCATTTAAAAACGAAAAACGATCCATAAATTTTACTCTCTATGAGATTTAGCTACAAAAATAAACTATTTAAGGCTTTAAAAAAAATTACTTTCATCATATTTATCTTATCTCGCCATAAAAATATATTATAATCAAATAATCATTACATTTGATATAAATTTAAGAAAGATTTTACATTTAGATGAGAAATTTTCTAACAAAAAAAATAAACAAACGTTGGATTGGCTTCTTTATAATATTTGTGATTTTCGCTATTACAATATGGTCGAGTAATAAAATTGTACAAGAGCTAAAACGTGAAGAACACAAACGTGTAGAGAATTATGCGCGATCGTTAGAGTTGATAAGCTCATCAGAATTTTTAGATCCGAAAACGCAAGATTTTCTATTCAAATTAATTGAAGACAACAAATCAATTCCTGTTGCACTTGTAGACGAAAAAGGCATTATTGTAGACACCAAAAATATTGATGAATCGATCGTAAAAGATTCGGTTCAATTAAAAAAATATGTCAACAAAATGAAATCGTCCGAACAAACAATTGATGTTGAATTAATCGGAACTAAAAATTATGTTTATTTCAAAAATTCAAAACTTCTTAATCAATTACAATATTATCCACTCATCATTATTTTATTGATTTTATTGTTTTTTGGATTTTCATATTGGTATTTCAAAACAATTCGTGACACCGAAAAAAGTTATTTATGGGCCGGAATGGCAAAAGAAACAGCGCATCAAATTGGAACTCCACTTTCTTCTTTAATGGGTTGGGTCGAATTATTGAAATTGGAAGAAATCGATCAAACTTCGGTTATAGAAATTGAAAAAGATGTGAATCGATTGAAACATATTGCCGAACGTTTCTCGAAAATTGGTTCAATTTCTGAACTCAAACAAACTGATATTATTTCAACTTCCAAACAAACAGTGGATTATATTTCTCAACGCATTTCCAAAGGAATTGAAGTAAATTTTGTTACAGATGTAGAAGAATTTAATATTAATCTTAATTCTTCTTTATATAGTTGGGTTATCGAAAATTTGATGAAAAATGCAGCTGACGCCATGCAAAATAAGGGCGTTTTGGATATCGATATAAAAACGAAGGGTAAATTTGTTGAAATTTCTATTGCTGATACAGGTTCTGGAATTCCGACCAAATTACAGAAAAAGATTTTTCAACCTGGCTTTACAACCAAAAAACGTGGTTGGGGATTAGGATTATCATTAGCAAAACGAATTATCGAAGACTACCACAAAGGAAAAATATTTGTTTCCAAATCATCCAAAGAAATCGGAACTGAGTTTAAGATTTTATTGAAAAAATAATCAGAAATATTACAAAAAATCTTGATTATATAATAAGGTATACTTTTTATGATTTTGTTAGAGCGACAACTGTTTTGTAAAATTAATAATTATGAATGCAACAACTATTGAACAAGTGAATTCTAAATTGAAACAACTTCCTGAATCACTTTTGGAAGAAGTTGAGCGTTATATTGATTTTTTGACTTATAAACATAATCAAGAAACTGAATTTGAATTAAGTGACGAACAAAAAGAAATTTTGGATAATCGACTTAACGAGCTAAAAGAAAATTTCTTTAATGCAAAAGATGTATTGAAAGAATTGCACGAAAAATATGATTTATAAGATTAGAATTTGTTCTGAAGCTGCCCAAGATTTTGAATAAGCTCTTTCTTATTAGTCAAACTTTTCTACATCTGCGGCAAAATCTTATTTAGCTGAATTAACAAAAGTTTTGGAAACTTTGGAAATAATCATTTCTATCAAGTGAACTATAGAAATTTGCATTCAAAACCTTTTAGATCTTTTCCTTATTTGTTTTTTTTTGAAACTAATGAAGAAGAAAAAACTTTTTTATTTATGCAGTTCTTTAATGCGCATAGAATCCTACAAAATATCCAAAATAAAAAATGAGCTGAAAGTAAAACTTTTCAGCTCATTTTATTAATATTATTTTCTAATATCAAAATTCTAGTATCTCAGTACTAATTACTATTCTTTCACACCAATATAAATCTCTATTTCGGCATCAGCAGGATTTTGAGCTTTTTCGGTGTACAATTCTTAATCATATTTATACGTACAATTTAGATTTGCATCATAATTCCAAATTTCTGTCCAAGTTTTTCCAACTGCTTCATGCAATTCTCCTTTGGCAATATATTTTTTGAATGTTTGTGGCTCAAATTCTCGCCCAACCATCCCTTCTGGAATTTCATCTAAAGAAGAAACTTCGCAACCAATAATTGTCGTATATTTTCCTCTAAAATCACTTTCGTAATCTGTATAAAACCGAATAAATATTAGAGCTTATCGCATTCGGAATTTTAGCAATAATATTTTCTGCAAAAAATTGATGCCATAACTTTCCTAAATCTTCAATCGCTTGACTATTATTGTTAGATGTTTGGGTTGCAATTCCTATTATTTTTTAATGTATTCATTTTATTTTTTTTAAAATCCTAAAATCATTTTCGCAATCGAAAAGTAAATCAATAAACCAAAGATATCATTACTTGTTGTGATAAATGGACCTGTTGCAATAGCAGGATCAACACCATATTTATGCAACATAATTGGAATAAATGTCCCAATCAAACTTGCTAAAATCATTACAATTACTAAAGCTAATACAATGGTTGAAGAAATTTCGTAGCTTGCGCTCATCAAGAAATGCGTCGCCAATAAAAGTACAAAAGCTAATAATGAACTATTCAATAAAGCCAATAACATTTCTTTTCCTAATCTTTTCCAAATAGAACCCGAAATATTACTATTCGCCAAACCTTGCACAATAATCGCAGAAGATTGCACACCAACATTTCCTGCCATGGCGGCAACAAGCGGTGTAAAAAAGAATAATTGCGGATACAAATTCATCGCATCGCTAAAACTTTGCGACACATTAACAGCAACAAAACTACCTACCAAAGCCAATAAAAGCCAGGGTAGACGAGCACGAGTTAATTTTAAGATATTATCATCCGAATCGACATTTTGAGTAATCCCGGCTGCTAATTGATAATTTTCTTCAGCTTCTTCACGAATAACATCAATCACATCATCCACCGTAATTACACCTACCAAACGCATTAATTCATCTACAACAGGCACTTCATACAAATCATATTTTTCGATTACTTTTGCAACCTCCATATCTTTTGAATAAGTCTTTACATATTGGATCTTTTCATTGTAAACATCAGCAACTTTTGTATTTGCAGAAGTCGTCAATAAACGCTTTAAACTCAACGTTCCAAGTAATTTTTCATCTTCATCAACAACATAAATAGAGAAAACCTCTTCTAAATCCTCAGCTTGTTTTCGCATTTGTTTTACTGCTGTAATTACCGACCAATCTTTGTTGACTTTTATCAACTCTTTCCCCATCAAACCTCCAGCCGTATCTTCGTCATAACGTAAAAGATCTACAATTTCACGGGCATGTTCTTGGTCTTCTAATTGCGCAATTACCTCATCTTTCTTTTCATCAGAAAGCTCATTAATAACGTCAACAGCATCATCGGTATCCATCTCATTAATGACATCTTCAGCAATTTCTTTTGCAGTAAGCGTTTTCAGGAATTTGCGTCGATCATCTTCTTCTAATTCAAGAAGGATATCAGCAGAAATTTCATTATCGAGTAAATCAATTACAAAAGATTGTTCTTTGGTCGAAAGCTCATCAAACAATTCAGCAATATCGGCGGGGTGCAAATCTTGCAACATCTCCTTAACTGCTTTTGCATTTTGCTGATTAATACTTTCGTTTAAATGTTCAATAAAATCTTTTGTAATTTTTACCTCCATAATCTATTTCATTCTTTTCGTTAACTCAATAAAATCTTCGACAGATAATTGTTCTGCGCGCATATTCAAAAACTCGTGATCGTTTAAATCTTCAGGAATTCCCAAAGCTTTCAACGAATTACGAAGCGTTTTTCTTCTTTGTCCAAAACCAGCTTTTACCACTTGAAAAAACCGTTTTTGTTCGACTCCTTCAATTTCTGTTCGGTAGCGTTTCATAATAATAACGCCCGATTTCACTTTTGGTGGCGGTGTAAAAACGTGTTCTGGAACGGTGAACAAATATTCACAATGATAATAAGCTTGAGCTAATACAGAAAGTATACCATAATCTTTTGTACCTTTTTTGGATGCAATACGTTCTGCAACTTCTTTCTGAAACATTCCACAAACTTCGGGAACAGTGTAACGCTCTTCTAAAGCTTTAAAAATAATTTGCGAAGATATATTATACGGAAAATTTCCTAAAATAGCAATTTGTTCATCAAACTTTGATGAAAAGTCCATTTTCAAGAAATCTTCAGAATGAATTTTAAATCCTGGATAAAATGGTTGATAATATTCTTTTAAATATTCGACTGATTCTGTATCAATCTCCACAACCTCTATATTTTTCTTTGCTTGTAAAATATATTTTGTCAACACGCCCATTCCTGGACCAATTTCTAAGACACGATCATAGCCTTCCCAAGTTAACCCTTCAGCGATGTCTCGTGCAATATTTTCGTCATTCAAAAAATGCTGACCTAAATGTTTTTTAGCTTTTACTTTCAAAAATTCTAAATTTTAAGTTTTCTTTAACCAACTTACCGTAGAATATATACGGAATATCTTTCTTGCGAAATAAGTTTTTTTTATCTTAGCCCCAAAATTAACCCAAATGTCAAAAACGAACGATAAATTTGAGAAAAAAAGACTGCGATCTTCAAACATCACTGTTGTGATTAGTATTTCGCTTGTTTTATTTCTATTAGGTATTTTCGGCTTAATTGTCATTAATGCACAAAGTTACGCAGAACATCTAAAAAGAGAGTTAAAAATCGAGGCATATTTTAAAGATGTCGAAGATCCAAAATTAAAAGATAAGGAGCTTGATTTACAGAAATCTTATATCGATTCGTTGAAGGTGAAGTATCCTTTTGTTGAAGCTACACAGTATATCAGCAAAGAGGATGCAGCTAAAATTGCGAAAAAAGATTTGGGTACGGATGGTAGTGATTTCTTCGAAGAAAGTATTTTCCCTGCATCAGTTCAAATTACATTGAACCCTGCATTAATACAATCTGTTGAACAAATTGATTCTATTAATAAGGTATTGGCAAAAAATCCGATTGTAGACGAAGTAAAAAGTGACAAAGAAGCGATGGTAACGATTTACCACAGCATCAACAAAATTACTTTTTGGATTATGATTTTTGCTGTTATTTTCTTGGTAATCGTTGTTGTATTAATCAACAACTCTATACGTCTGAAAATTTACGCAAAACGTTTCAGCATCAAAACGATGCAATTAGTTGGTGCGCGTAGACGTTTTATTGTAAAACCTTTCTTGATAGAAGCCGCAGTTTTAGGTTTCTTAGCAGCATTTATTGCAGCAGTAGGATTAGGTTTCTTATGGTACATTTTAGCAACAAAAGTTGGTTTAGTACTTTGGAATCCAAGCTTCACTCCACTTATTATTATCTTAATTGGAATTGGAGTTGTTATTGCTGTTTTCAGTACATTGTTTGCTGCATGGCGTTATTTAAGATTAAAAACTGATCAACTTTATTAATGAAATCAAATTCTATCAATAAAACAAAAAAATCAGCATCTACAAACGATGCTGGTTTTACTTTTTTATTTGGAAAAAGAAATTACATTTTCATGGCAATTGGTGTTGCGCTAATTGGTCTTGGATTTTTATTGATGACAGGACACGATGCGAACACAAGACCCGATGGAACGTGGGATGCAAATTATTGGAACGACGAAATCTATTCTTTTCGTAGAATTAGATTAGCGCCTTTTTTAGTTGTTGTTGGTTTCATCGTCGAGATTTATGCCATTTTAATCAATCCGAATAAAGAAAAATAATGAATACTTTACAAGCAATTATTATTGCTATTATAGAAGGTCTTACCGAATATTTACCAATTTCTTCTACAGCACACATGGGATTCACAGCAGCTTTGATGGGGATGCCAGAAAGTGAATTCTTAAAAATGTTTCAAGTTTCGATACAATTTGGAGCAATTTTATCAATTGTCGTTTTATATTGGAAAAAATTCTTTGACTTCAAAAATTTCAATTTCAATTTTTACATCAAATTAGCTTGTGCGGTTATTCCTGCCCTTATATTAGGAAAATTATTTGATGATAAAATCGAAGCTGTTTTAGGAAATCAAGTTGCTATTTCTGGAATGTTAGTTTTCGGAGGAATCATTTTATTATTTGTAGACAAATGGTTCAAAAATCCTAAAATTAATGATGAAAAAGATATTACATTAAAACAAGCAATTATTATCGGTTTTTGGCAATGTTTGGCTATGATGCCTGGTACATCTCGTTCCGCCGCCTCGATCATTGGAGGTATGACACAAGGTTTATCTCGTAAAGCAGCTGCAGAATTTTCTTTCTTTTTAGCAGTTCCGACAATGTTAGCGGTTACAGTT
Source organism: Empedobacter sp. UBA3475 (assembly GCF_002378465.1). NCBI lineage: Bacteria > Pseudomonadati > Bacteroidota > Flavobacteriia > Flavobacteriales > Weeksellaceae > Empedobacter > Empedobacter sp. UBA3475. The sequence continues at coordinate 79,543 of NZ_DFRA01000037.1, forward strand.
TATTCTATTTTTGTTAAAACTTGGGGAGAAGATACTGCAACACCAATGAAAGGTTACGAAATGATTTTGCAAGATCAAAACCATATTATATTATTCTTAATTGGAAATGTTGTCGCATTTATTGTAGCATTAATCGCAGTAAAAACATTTATTGCAGTTTTAACAAAATACGGTTTCAAATTTTGGGGGTTTTACAGAATTATCATCGGAATTATTTTATTGATTTATTTCTCTTACAATTCTCCAACACAAGCAGAAAAAGACAATGCCGCTTCAGTAGAAACTACAATGATTCAGCACAAATAAGATGAACGTAGAAAAAATACAAGAAGGTCACGTTTTTTTGATTGATAAACCACTTGATTGGACATCTTTTGATGTCGTAAATAAGATACGTTGGAACATTAGAAAAGCATATAATTTAAAGAAAATAAAAGTTGGACATGCTGGGACTTTAGATCCAAAAGCTACTGGACTTTTATTGGTTTGTACAGGAAAATGGACAAAACGCATTGATGAATTTCAGGCGCAAGAAAAGTCCTATACAGGTACAATCAAATTAGGTGTAACGACGCCTACATATGATTTGGAATCGGAAGAAGATCAAACTTTTCCTACTGAACATATCACAGAAGAAATCATTCACGAAGCAACGAAGCAATTTATTGGAGAAATTGAACAATTTCCGCCAATGCATTCAGCGGTAAAAGTAGATGGAAAACGTTTGTATGAATTAGCTCGCGAAGGTCAAGAAATAGAACGTAAAGCACGTAAAATAACGATTCACGATTTTAAAATTACAAAAATAGATTTACCTTTTGTCGATTTTGAAGTGAATTGTAGCAAAGGAACCTATATTCGTTCTTTGGCTTTTGATTTTGGAAAAGCAATTAATTCGGGTGGATATTTAACAGCACTTCGTCGTACAAAAATTGGCGAATTTGATGTCATCAATGCTGAAAATTTCGCTTTAGAAAAAAGTTATTTCGAAGAAGAAAATACAACAGAAGAAGTATAAAATTAAAAAAGCTTGGACAAATGTTCAAGCTTTTTTTATCTATAAAGTGATTAATACTTTATTTATTTCATCGCTCACTAATTTTGGCTTTTGCATCACCATAATATGTGTTCCGCCTTCTATTTGTATTGCATCTTTGATATATTCAATCGGAAAAACAATATCTTTTGTACCATGAATATGTGTGATATTTTCTTCGTGATAAGCTGTAGAATGTTCCCAGTTTACAATCTTATGAATCGACCAACTTAAATATTCTTTGTTTCGAAACTCAAAAATATCGTCAATATTATCTTTATCACGATCCGTATAATACAATTTTCGCATCATCATGTACGAAAATGTTCGGTCTGAAGTTAAAAAACTCATCGGAATTATTTTATGCGCATTAATAGAAGCCGAAAATCGAAATAACTTCGGAAGCTCTGCCCTACTCTTCACTGTCGAAATCAGAAATGTATGTTTTGGATTGATAAAACGATTCATTTCCTGCACAATTATTCCACCAAAAGATAATCCCATCAAAAGAAAATCTTCTATGGGATTTATTTTATCTAACAATCTTTCAGTATAATGAGCCAAAGTTTCATCTTTTTCTGGATCTAACCAAGGAATATAAACTTGCTCAAAATCTTGTTCCAAGCGTAGATTTCGAAAAGCATTTGCGTTTGCGCCTAATCCACTTACTTGATAAATTTTCATACCTAAATTTATAATATATCTTTTTTCTTTGAATAATCTGTTGGACGAACTCCAATTACTTTTTGGAATGTATTACTAAACGTCGGCAAACTATTGTAACCAACCATTGTCGAAATTTCACTGATTGAATACGTATTATCAATTAACAATTGTAAAGCGCGTAACATTCTTAAAATAGTGAAATATTGAACAAATGTCATATTCAAATCTTTTTGGAATAATCGTGATAATGATCGTTCAGAGAATCCGAATTCGGCTGTAATTTTCTTCATTGTAATCGAAGAATCCATATTATCATCTAAGAATTGAACGATTTTTTTCAGACGTTCGTCGTGTGGTAATGGAAGAGCTAATCGTAAACTACTTTTGCTTACTTTAGGTAATATTTCTTTAAAAGCTTGTGCAATTACATATTCGCTTCTATTTTCTGGAAGAATATCTCCTTTCCATTGGTTAGAAAATAATAAAAGCTCTAACAACAATCCATCAGCAGGATAGATTCCTACTTTTTTATAAAACGAATTATCACTTTCATTAATAGGGAAATATAAATTTCTCATAATCACCTCTGGTGTATTTGGGTGTATACTATGTTCCACATGAGGCGGTATCCACATATAGTGTCTTGCAGGTAAATAAAAAGTATCTTTTCCTATTTTTACATAAACTATTCCTCCCTCACAATAAAGAAATTGCGCTTTGTTATGTTTATGTTCTACCACGTATGCTTCCGAAATTTCCTTATGGTAACAGAAAATTGAGGTTGGTAATTTGTCAATTTCGGTTAGGTAATATCGTGTTTCGAACTTATTATCCAAATGTATATTCATAGTTTCTTTAATCTGCGAACTAATATAATAATTTATTTGATATGATGTATAATGTACACAAATAAAAATGTCCGAAATAGATAATTATTTGACTATTTTTAATATTAACTTTTTATTAATTAATCCAATATTTGTAACTCCCTTCGTTCAGAAGGGAACAATTATTGAATAGTATTAGAAAGAAAAAGTTGCATTATGTTGGAAAGAATAAAATTAACTAACCTACAGTCAAAAGTAATGACAGCAGAGGAGTCTGCCAAATTTTTTGAAGATGGAATGACTGTTGGTTCTAGTGGTTTTACAAGAGGAGGCGATACTAAAGTTGTATTAAAAGCTGTTGCTGAGCGTGCCAAATCTGAAAATTTAAAAATCACTTTAGTAACAGGAGCTTCATTAGGACATGGTACAGACGCAGCTTTAGTAGAAAGTGGAGCATTAAAAAAACGTTTACCATTCCAAGTAGATACTGTAATGCGTAAAAATATAAATGCAGGTAATGTTTTATTTATCGATCAGCATTTAGGAGAAACTGCTGAGCATATTTTAGATGGACAATTTAAAATTAATTTAGGTGTTTTAGAAGTTGCTGAAATTTTAGATGATGGTTCTTTAGTACCTACTACTTCTATCGGTAATAATGCAGAAATTGCTGCAAATGCAGACAAATTAATCATTGAGATTAACACATCTATTCCTACAAATATCAAAGGTATTCACGATATTTATAGTGTAGAAGAATATGGAAAACGTACTCCAATTAACATCACTACTTGTGATACAAAAATTGGAACAGAAACAATAAAAGTAGATCCTTCTAAAATTGTTGGAATTGTTTTTCACGACATTCAAGATGCTCCAGGAGACATTCAACCAGCTGATGAAGCGACTGCTGCAATTGCTCAAAACATTGTGAAATTCTTCGAAAATGAAGTTGAAGAAGGTCGTCTTACAAAATCATTAATGCCATTACAATGTGGTATTGGTAAAGTTGCAAACGCCGTTTTAGGTGGTTTAGAACATTCTGATTTTGAAGATTTAGTCATGTATTCAGAAGTTTTACAAGATTCTACATTTGACTTAATTGATTCTGGAAAAATGAAGTTTGCTTCGGCATCTTCTATGACAGTTTCTCAAGAATGTTATGACCGTGTTATAGGAAACATCGACAATTATAAAGATAAAATTGTTTTACGTCCTCAATCTATTTCTAACTCTGCCGAAGTTATTCGTCGTTTAGGAATTATTGGAATCAATACATCTTTAGAGTGTGATATTTATGGTAACGTAAACTCAACTCATGTTTCTGGTACACACATGATGAATGGTATTGGAGGTTCTGGAGATTTTGCTCGTAATGCATTTATCTCAATCTTTGTTACTGCTTCTATCGCAAAAGGTGGAAATATTTCGTCTATCGTTCCGATGGTTTCTCATCACGATCACACAGAACATGATGTAGATATTATTGTTACAGAGCAAGGCTTAGCCGATTTAAGAGGTTTAGCACCACGCGAAAGAGCAATCGAAATTATCAACAACTGTGTTCATCCAGATTATAAAGGTGAATTATTATCTTATTTCGAAAGAGCTTGTGCAGAAAGAGGTGGTCAAACGCCACATATCTTAGAAGAAGCGTTCTCTTGGCACACAAGATTGAAACAAACAGGTTCTATGAAAAAAGAAGAATTATTAGTTTTAAATCATTAGAATAATAAATAATAAGACTATACTTTTTCAAAAAGCATAATTCAGAATTTCTGGATTGTGCTTTTTTTGTGAAATAATGTAACTTTGTTAGAAGTCTAAGAAAAATGAAAAAAATACTTTTAATAACACTACCATTGACAACTTTTTTTTGCGTGTCAATCTAATAAAAACGAAAATCAGAATTTAGAACAAATTGATAAAAAATCAGCTCGTGAAGTTGTATTAACAACCGAAACGAAAGGCGATTCTGTTTTACATATTACCAAACAAAAAATTTGGTCAAACGATTTGATAATTGCAGAGAAAGTAGATACTTTGATTACGCACAAACAATATACACCTACCGATTCTACCAAAATTCCTATTTACGTAACTATTCAATAATCTATCATGAATAAAAGAGAAAAAAGAGCAAGTAAAGTCGTGACTTTAGTGTTAATTTCGTCGGTTCTTAGTTCGTGTATGAATCGTGAAGAAGCGCCTGTTACAAACAATGCACAAAAGGTATATATGCGTGCAGATTCTACTGCACCTTACACAGATGTCACGTCAAATTATTCGTCGCATTCTGGTGGTTCGCATCACGGCGGAATGGGAAGTTCGTTACTGTGGTTTATGGCTTTTCGTAGCTTAACTGGTGGCGGAATGGGCTATGCAAGTCAAGGTTTGCATCAACAATCTAATGTCGGAACAAACGCGGCAAAAGCGCAAGCGTATAAAAGTCAAACTGTTCGCGGTGGATTCGGAAAATCTGCTTCTTCTCGTTCAGTTTCATCTTAAACTAATTTTATGCAATTAAAAAGAATAAAAGCGGACGAAAACTGGCAAAAAAGGTTAGAAAATATCGGCTTTGGTTATCATACAGACGAAAATAAACAAACCTATTGGGTAGAAGATTATTACTATTCTATTTCGGAAAAAGAAGCGGATAAAATCTTTGAAGCGACAAACGAATTGTGGGGAATGTGCTTGAATGCTGTCGTACATGTGATTCTAAATAATCGTTTGGACGAATTTAAAATTCCAAAATTTATTCAACCTTATTTGAATGATACATGGGAAAATGATGCGCCAAGTATTTATGGACGTTTTGATTTTGCATATGATAATGATCAATTGAAAATGTTAGAATTCAATGCTGATACGCCAACTTCGTTGTTCGAATGTGGTGTTGTACAATGGCTTTGGATGGAAAATTATTTTGGAGAAACGAAAGATCAATTCAATTCTGTTCATGATAAATTAATTGAAACATGGAAAATGTTAAAAACTTATTTGAAAGGTGAAACCTTACATTTTTCTTGTGTAAGAGAATCGTTAGAAGATTTGACGAATATCGAATATATCAGAGATTGCGCGATACAGGCCGGAATTAATACCAAATTAATTTATGTAGACGAAATCGGTTGGAATAATGTCAATTTTGTTGATTTAGAAGAAGAACCTATTACAGATATTTTCAAACTTTATCCGTGGGAATGGATGATGGACGAGTTGTTTGCATACAACATCAAAAATGATGAAATCAACGCAAATTGGATAGAACCTGTTTGGAAAATGATTCTTTCAAACAAAGCTATTTTACCAATTTTATGGGAATTGTATCCAGATCATCCATTATTATTAGAAGCTTATACAGATTCACCAAAAGAGATGAAGAATTATGTCAAAAAACCATTGTTATCTCGTGAAGGTGCAAATGTAGAAATTGTAAAAAACGGAACTATTTCGGAGCAAACTTCAGGAGAATATGGCGAAGAAGGTTTTATTTATCAAGCTTTGGCTAATTTACATCATGAAGAAACAGGTTATACCATTATCGGAAGTTGGATTATTGGACAAGAATCGTGTGGAATTACGTTCCGCGAAAGTGACCAATTTATTACAACCGATAAAAGTCGTTTTGTTCCGCATATTATTGAGTAAAATATTTAAAACCAAAAAGTCTAATTCCACTTCGAATTAGACTTTTTTTAGTTTAAACAAAATCAAACAATTACCTTAAAAATTGTAAATAGTTTAAAAATTAATAGGTTTCATCATATTTTATTTATAAATTAAAAAAAGATTTTATTAAAATGTTTTATCAATTAAAGGTTTAAGAAATAAAACATTAGATAATTTTTTACGAATCAAAACCAACTTAATACAAACTAAAAAGTAGAAATATGGATTTTTTAGATGATTTGTTTAACTCTTCAACCCTTCCCACAGAGCGCATTTCGCGTATGCTCGAAGAAGATTTGTTTTGGCAAATTATAGAAAATTCTTTGCTCAATGCCATTAATTTGCAAGATCAAGAAAAGGCTTTGGCACAAGAATTAGAAGATCTAACTGCCGAGGATATTATTGGTTTTCAACTTCGATTAGAGTTCTATTCGTATTCATTACATTCGCCTGAAATATGGTGTGCGGCTTGTATTATGAATGACGATACAGATCCTACGCATTTCTATTATTTCAAAAATTGGATTATTTCACAAGGACAAGAATTGTTTGAAAAGGCAATTTTGAATCCTGATAATTTAGCCGATTATTTTAACGAAGGCTTTAACGAAGATGATTTATATGAATTTGAAGATTTTCATTTAATCGCTGATGATGTTTTCTACGAAAAATTTGAACACAAGATTATTGACTTTGTAGATAAAGAATGTTTTAAATTTTATACCGAAAAATCTCCAAAACCTGATTTTGATTGGGATGACGAAAATTTAACCAATTTGCAAATCATTTGTCCAAGATTATTCAAAGTTTTTATCGAAGATTATTCTCCAGACGACGACGAAATGGAAGATGATTTTGATGATGAAGACGAGTTTTTATAATGATAAAATTTAATACCCATTTTATTCCTTTAAGGGAAGATAGTGCTCTAAGGAAAATTGTCACATTAATTTCAGTAGTTGCCTATTTCTTTTTTATATTAATAGGATATAGCGCTTTCAATTATTTTTTAATTTCTGGACTTATTATAGTTCAACTTTATTTTATAATTAGTGATAGTAAAGAGTCTTATGAATTTAATAACAACAGACTTATTTATACTAATTTAGTATATAAGAAAGCGATAGATTTCACAAGCTTTAGTATTACAAATGGTGAATATAAAGATTCTTATAAAAGGAAATCTAATGGACAATTAATCCAATTGTATACTGATAATAAAATAGTTTGTCGTATTAAAGAAGTTCATAATAAATATGTGTTTGATGAGATTCTATCTTATTTAAAAACTAATTATCCTGAAATAAAAAAGAATGAAGATTTTGAAATAAGTTTTGTAGAAAAAGAATATATTATAATTACATCATTGATTTTCTCCTCTTTAATAATATTTATTTTATCTTTTAGCATAGAAAATTATCAGCCTGATAAAATACAAGAATACAAAACCATTAAAGGTCATATGGCTTATCAGCCAGAAATAGATTTTAGTGGAAAAAGGAAAAATCGAAAAGAATATTTAATCTTTAAATTAAAAGAATATCCTCAAATAAATTTCAATTTACAATATGAAAATTTCAATAAAATTAATGGATATGAATTTGTTAAAACAAATCATCAAAATAATTTGATTGAATTCGAAATTTTTAAAGAGGATAATGATTACAAAATCAAAAAACTGGCACAACTGTAATCTTCCCTAAAAAACGGAACGTTTAAAAATATAGTTTATTAACTTAGGGATAATTATGAAACAAAGCAATTTTACAGAAGTTCAGATCGTCAAGATCTTATCA
>NZ_DFRA01000028.1:0-6039 GCF_002378465.1 Empedobacter sp. UBA3475
ATCTAAAGGAACTCGTTTCAGTATGACATCTAGTTAATATTTAAAATATTCTAAATAATCAATAATCAAACAAAATCAACCCTTTAAAAATTTCGTCAACTTACAGAAAATTCGTAATTTTGCATCCTAGTACAAATTCTAAAAGTAAGATGATAAACATTTCTCTTCCAGATGGAAGTGTAAGACAGTATGAGAGTGGCGTAACTCCTATGGACGTGGCGCTAAGCATTAGTGAAGGTTTAGCACGTAATGTAATTTCGGCTATAGTAAACGATCAACAAGTTGAAACAACAACCCCAATCACCACAGATGCAACGATCAAATTGTTAACCTGGAATGATGAAATGGGTAAAAAAGCTTTTTGGCATTCATCTGCTCACTTATTAGCGCAAGCTATTTTAGAGTTTTATCCAAATGCTAAATTAACTATTGGACCTGCGATTGACAAAGGTTTCTATTACGATGTTGATTTTGGTGAGGATAAATTTACAGAAGCTGATTTTGCGAAAGTAGAAAAAGCAATGTTAGAGAATGCAAAGAAAAAAGCTGAATTCAAATTATATTCAGTTTCAAAAGCAGAAGCATTAGAGACATACAAAGACAATGAATACAAAACAGAATTAATCTCTAATCTACAAGATGGAGATATTACATTCTGTACACACGATAATTTTACAGATTTATGTCGTGGTGGACACATTCCAAACACTGGAATTGTGAAAGCTGCAAAAATCTTGAATGTTGCGGGAGCTTATTGGCGTGGAGATGAGAAAAACAAGATGTTGACTCGTGTTTATGGTATTACATTCACAAAACAAAAAGATTTAACAGAATATCTTGAGTTATTAGAAGAAGCAAAAAAACGTGATCACCGTAAATTAGGGAAAGAATTAGGTTTATTTGCTTTCTCTGAAAAAGTTGGTGCAGGTTTACCACTTTGGTTACCAAAAGGAGCTGCTTTGAGAAGAAAATTAGAAAACTTCTTATTGAAAGAGCAACAAAAAATGGGTTACGAAATGGTAATTTCTCCACACATTGGTCAAAAAGAATTGTATGTAACTTCTGGTCACTATGCAAAATATGGTGCAGATAGTTTTCAGCCAATTAAAACGCCAAACGAAGGAGAAGAATTCTTGTTAAAACCAATGAACTGTCCACATCATTGTGAGATTTACAAAACATCTCAATGGTCGTACCGCGATTTACCAAAACGTTATGCAGAGTTTGGTACAGTTTATCGTTACGAACAATCAGGAGAATTACACGGTTTAACGCGTGTTCGTGGATTTACTCAAGATGATGCTCACTTATTCTGTACACCAGATCAATTATTAGAAGAATTCAAAAAAGTAATTGATTTAGTATTATATGTATTTACAAATCTTGGATTTGATAATTATTCGGCTCAAATCTCATTAAGAGATCCAGAGAATAAAGAAAAATACATCGGATCTGACGAAAACTGGGAAAAAGCTGAACAAGCAATTATCACAGCATCAGCAGAAAAAGGTTTACCAACAGTTGTAGAATATGGCGAAGCTGCATTCTATGGACCTAAGTTAGACTTTATGGTGAAAGATGCATTAGGACGTCAATGGCAATTAGGAACAATCCAAGTGGATTATAATTTACCAGATCGTTTTGATTTAACTTACACTGGAGCAGACAACGAAAAACACAGACCAGTAATGATTCACCGTGCGCCATTCGGCTCTATGGAACGTTTCATTGCCATTTTGTTAGAAAATACAGCAGGGAATTTACCACTTTGGTTAACACCAGATTTATTCACAATTTTACCAATTAGCGAAAAATATGTGGAATATGGAGAAAAAGTATTAAATTTGCTGGCCGAAGAAGAAATTAACGGACTGATTGACAGTAGAAACGAGAAAACTGGTAAAAAAATCCGTGATGCCGAAATCGGTAAAATTCCTTTCATGTTAATCATCGGTGAAAAAGAAGCAGAAAACGGTACAGTTTCTGTAAGAAGACACGGAGAAGGTGATTTAGGAGAGATGACGATTCAAGCGTTTATCGACTTCATGAAAGAACAAATCAAATTAAAATAATTTAAAACAGAATAACTATCGCAATTAGAAGAAAAGGCGGCAGAGGTCCAGCCAGAGTAATTAAGGAAGATCAACACAAGATCAATGATAAGATTGACGCGAAAGAAGTACGCGTTGTTGGAGAAGGTATAGAACCTGGTGTATATCCAATAGCTAAAGCTTTAGAACTTGCAGAAGAACAAGGTTTAGATTTGGTAATGATCAGTGAAAAAGCCATTCCACCTGTTTGTCGTGTCGTAGAGTACAAAAAATTCTTATACGAACAAAAGAAAAAAGAAAAAGAACTTAAAGCTAAACAGCAGAAAGTTGTCGTGAAAGAAATTCGTTTCGGTCCTCAAACAGATGATCATGATTACGAATTCAAAAGACGTCACGCAAGATCTTTCTTAGAAGAAGGTTCAAAATTGAAAGCGTATGTTTTCTTCAAAGGACGTTCTATTATCTTTAAAGATCAAGGAGAAATCTTATTGTTACGTTTAGCTCAAGAATTGGAAGATGTTGGAAAAGTAGAACAAATGCCAAAACTTGAAGGTAAAAGAATGATTATGATGATGGGACCTAAGAAATAATTAGGTTCTTATCATCTTACAAAAAATAAAAAACGTTTTAATTTTAAATATTTGTAATCATGCCAAAATTAAAAACAAAATCTGGAGCGAAAAAACGTTTCAAATTAACAGGAACAGGTAAAATTAAAAGAAAACACGCTTTTAAAAGCCACATCCTAACAAAAAAAGAGACTAAACAAAAGAGAAATTTAACTCAAACTGGTTTAGTTGATCAAGCTGATGTTCATTCAGTAAAACAACAATTAAGATTAAAATAAGAACGTGTTCTTATTTGGTTTATTAATTCATTATTAACCCTGTCGATGGGCCTTAAAGCAGAGCAATCTCGCCCACTACAAAAAAATTAAAAATTATGCCAAGATCAGTAAACGCAGTTGCGTCAAGAGCTAGAAGAAAAAGAGTTTTAAAACTTGCAAAAGGATATTACGGAAGAAGAAAAAACGTTTGGACTGTTGCTAAAAATGCAGTAGAAAAAGGTTTAGTATACGCTTACCGCGATAGACGTCAAAAGAAAAGAAATTTCCGTGCGTTATGGATTCAAAGAATTAACGCTGGAGCAAGATTACACGGATTGTCTTACTCTAAATTTATGGGAGCTATCCACAAAGCTGGAATTGAATTAAATCGTAAAGTTTTAGCTGACTTAGCGATGAACAATCCAGAAGCTTTCAAAGCAATCGTAGAAAAAGTAAAATAATTTTTTTAAACAATATTAAAACGTTTTAAAACTTGGCTATTTAGTCAAGTTTTTTTTTTGCTTAAATTTGAATGAATGTCATTCTAGACTTATTTGGAATCTCATCATAAATGTTATTTAAAAACCCAACTCAAATGAATCAACAAAAAGATTTATTTCTAAGAATTTGGCCATTTTTTGTCGTTTTTTTTATCTACAATTTTGCTGCAATTGCTATGACGCAATATTATGGTCGCGACGAATTACATCTGCATTTCAATCAATACAGCAATCATTATCTCGATAAACTCTTTGTTTTTTATACCGATTTCGGAACCTATTATTTATTTTTTATACTTCTTGGTTATCTATTTTGGAAAACAACTCGAAGATATTTTTATTATTTATTAGTTTCTGGAGCAGTTGCAACAACAATTAGTGTTTTCTTTAAGAATGTCTATTTCGAACAAGTTTTACGTCCTGGATATTATTTTACACAGAAAAAAATAGACATTATTCTAGTCAAAGATTATGCGATACAAATGGCTTCAACTTTTCCTTCAGGACATTCATTAACAGCTGCAATAATTTCGATGACTTTATGTTTATTAACCAAAAACAGATGGTTACAATTATTTTTTGCACTTCATTTTCCAAGTATCGCAATTAGTAGAATCTACTTATCGCGCCATTTTGCGATTGATACCGTTGGTGGTTCGTTTATTGGTTTTTTTATATTTATCTTTATGTATTACATCATCAACCAATCTAATAAACCAAAATTAGATCAAAAATTTATTAACAATGGAGATTCAAAATAAACTTAAAATATCATTAATACAATACGATATAATCTGGGAAGATGCAAAAGCTAATCACGCTTATTTAAATGAATTATTAGCCAATCATCAAACTGATATTATATTGTTACCAGAAATGTTTGCTTCGGGATTTTCGATGAATGTAGAAAAAATTGGTCAAAAACCTTTTGGAGAAACCTTCGAATGGATGCAACACAAAGCCAAAGAATTGAATTCTGTGATTGCTGGAAGCATTTCTACACATGAAAACGATAAATACTATAACCGATTTTATTTCATCTGTCCAAGCGGCTCTATTTATATTTACGATAAGAAACATTTGTTCAGTTACGGAAAAGAAGCTGGGGTATATTCTGCAGGAGATAAAATTGTAACGATAGATTATAAAGGATGGCAAATTCGTCCTATTGTTTGCTACGATTTACGATTTCCAGTTTGGATTCGCAATACTGAGGAAAATCCCTACGATTTGATACTTTGTAACGCTAGTTGGCCAAAAGCACGTCGAGAAGCTTGGATTTCACTCCTAAAAGCTCGAGCAATCGAAAATATGGCTTTTATTGCTGGTGTAAATAGAATTGGCGTAGATGGCTATAATCTCGAGTATCAAGGCGATTCGCATTTATTTGATACATTGGGACAAGATTTGGAAACAATTAACAATCATCCCGAAATTTTACAGTTCGAAATTGATAAAGAAGAACAAGATAAAACTCGAAAGCATTTCAATTTTCTAAATGATCGCGATTCATTTTATTTTGGATAAATACAAGCTCAACTTTGGTTGGGCTTTTTTTTGTATGTGTAATTCTTTTTTATTCATATATTTATGGATAATGAATATGAATGGATAACACTTGTAAAAGCATCTATGAAAGCTACTACAATTGATATTTCGATAATAATTAATTATGAAAAAGATATTTATATTTCTATTCTTTATATTATTGGTACTTTCTGCAACTTATACTTTATATTTAGTTCGTAAGACTTTTAATAATTATCAATTTGAATCTTATAATGAACTTTATTATAAAGTTCCACCTGTAAATAATGCACAATTTAAATCGTTAAAATCTTTTAATTCTCACTTGTTTTCAATTGTTGACGATAAAAACTTAAAGAATATTACAGTAAATTTCGATTCCAAATCAAATAAAGTAAGGCAAGTAAATTTAAATTACACATACAATCCTGAAACAATTGATGATAAAATAAAATCAATCATAAGGATATATAACTTAGGAGAAATTATCGAAATTAATAAAAGAATGATGAAAAAAATATCATTTTTTCGGAGTCCTGATGTATATAATTTTGAAAATACTAAATATGAAGAAATGTACTTTCCAGATGATTTCTTTATACATAAACCCATTGTAAATTATAATATAAAAGGAAATCCCATCGATTCAATTATAAATGATAGAATAAAGCTTTATGCTTTAAAAGGTATGGTTGAGCTAGATATTAACAATGATTATAAACCTGATTTATTAATTGAATCAAAAAACGAAAAATCTTATATGATTACTGGTTTTGTTGAGATAGACAAGAACCTATTTTTCCTATATTATTTAGATAATGATTCTATTAAAAAAATAAATGATCTATATAAATTAATAAATTTCAAATAATTTATAGTGCCTAACAAAAATTAATTTGGGCGTTCCCTTCGGTCGGACTATCCGTTCCAATCTTTTGTAGAAGAAGATTCAATTTCAAGTAAGAAAGTTCCAATTCCTACAAAAGGATTTTTACTACTATCCCTAACGCGGGTTATAAGTTCTGAGTTTTGAGTGATAAGTTATAAGACATAAGACTTAAAGGAATAGGAATAGAAGTTAAACTATCCCCTTGAGGAGATTATAGGGCTGTTTTCGAGTTATGAGTTGTAAGTT
>NZ_DFRA01000066.1:0-6060 GCF_002378465.1 Empedobacter sp. UBA3475
GAGGACTCGGGTAAGGATAAACAGACTTACTTTGGAAGAATGCCTACGAAGTTATATACATCCAACTCTAATAAAAAAGGTCGTCTTTCCAGACGACCTCACACAAAGAGACAAATAAAGTACTCAAAACTTTATTTCAAAACTATTTTTTTCGTTTCAACTTTATCGGCAGATTGTATTTTTACGATGTAAATTCCAGCCGAAAGTTTACTTAATTGTATTGTTTTATTTGTAAATGATGAAGTTGGTTGATAGCTTTCCTGATGCACCAATTGTCCATTTATCGCATAAATTTGAATATTTAATGGAGACGATTTCGCTTCTTGCGAATTGTACACCAAACCAATTGTTTTCGGTTGAGAAGCGGTATAAATATCAAACTTCGTTTTGGCTAATTCTGTTGTTCCTAAATTAGCTGTTACATTTTCGTAATCGAATGTTATTTTTCCTGTAGAAGATCCTTCAAACGTTTTGAAAACCAATTTATAAATCTGATTTGTAGATGTATTTTTGATAAAATGATTCGTAGGATTCACTACATAAGACCAACCCGATAAGGTTTTCCAATTATATCCAACTGCATTAATATCTGCTACATAAGCCATATCATCAGTAGGATTTCCAGATTCTGTTTTCGCCACTTTGATCAAATCACTTTGCAAAACTCCCGTTACCGTATACATCACAACATCACCCTCATTCGTTGTAAGTGGTGTAACATATTTTGTAAATTTCAAATCCCATTTACTTTGGTCTGGCTCTGGTGTAACTGCTTTATCAGTCAATAAACTATAATAATTGAACAAATTTGTTGGATTGGTTTTATGCGCAAGATTTACTTTTGTATCAGCCGACCAAGTTCCATTTGTCAATTTAGAATACGTAAAATTATATTCGCCTAAAGGAGCTGCAAAATTATCTATTTTCAATTTCACATATTCTCCTGTTGCATATTTCAATACAAAAATGATTGAACCATTTACGTAATGATTTGCAATACTATAATTACCCCAACCATATGTCGCAGAACCATTATTGAAAGCGCCTTTTTGCCAATCTGTGTCCGAATTGTACAAAGCTGTCCACGTAGATAAATTAGCAACATCAATACTATTCCATTTTGAGACATCATTCGACGCTTCGTAAACTTCTATCCCTGCGCCATCGTTTACTCTAATTCCTGTAGACATATTCGATTTTCGATAAAATGATATCTCCCAATCGTTTCTATTTACAGAATTCGTCGATTGGTCTGCCAATCCGTAATAAACATCATTTGTATAACCAGCACCCATAGTAACTTCGCCTTTTATGGTTTGAGCATTTATTACAACAGATGTTAGAATGATTGATGCTAAAAGTGTAAATTTGTTTTTCATGATATAATAATTTTTTAATTGTTAATCAGAATTAGAACAGTCAATCCGAGAGATTACACTCTGACCCGTATGACTCGGATTGACGCATTCTAACCACTAATAATGAGTATGTTTATGATAAATTTATTTGATAAGTTTATATTCAAATTTTGGATAACCTCTCACACCAGAAGCATTCAGAAAAGCTAACATTTTAATTTTGTAATAATTATTTTCTGCATCTTTGATGATATAAAATCGATCCGAAAATAATTTTTGAGGTGCAGTAACTTGTCGCCAAGAATCACCAATTGCACGCTGATCGTCTAAAAATTTTGTTTCATCAATCATCGTTTCATTAAATTTTTCGTAGGTAATTTCATTGGTTACATCTACACGATAGGCTTTTGCACCCGCTTTCAAATTATTGACCACATAATCCGAATATCCATACGAACCATTTCCTGTAATAAGATTAGTAAAAACTGTAAAGTTTAAATCCCATTCTAATTTTGAAGGTTCAACATTTACAAGATCATTCGTCGTAAAACTGAAGTGAACAAAATTGTACGTTGTCGTTTTTGCAATTACTTTTTCTTTGTAAGTCGTATCATCCAAATCTGCATATTGCATCACATATTGCTCGTCTTTTTTGATGAATTTCACTTTTTTCCAACCGCGCGAATTTCCAGCAACAGCTGCCGAACCAACCGCAGGCGTTGAAGTTCCCACTTCGTAACCCAAATTCAGTAAATAAACTGGATTATCCGACTCTTTAATTTCCCCAATCGCTGTTTTCAAAATATCTCCAGCAGGATCGTCAACATATTCTTTGTTCGAATCTGTAAATGTACCTACCGCAACTTCGTTGATTAATTTCCCAACCGATGCTTTTGTTACTTTCGACAAATCGGTTTCGTCCAACGCTTTTACCGCCATATAAATAGAAGTATTTAACATCACGCGGAAATTTGTTCCATTATAAAACCCTAAATCCCAAGAATCTCTTTTTACCTTTGTTTGCGTTCCTTTACTTAAGTCTACATAAACTTGATATTGCTCATTTGGTCCGCCAATTTCCACATCCATTGTTCCTCCAATCGAATTTTCGAAAGAGATTTTTGTTGACGAATATCCTTGAATAATCGCTGATGGATAATCAATTTTTGTAATTTCAAACTGAATCGTTTTATCAGAACGATCAAATGGATAAATCAAATTCTTAAACGTAAAACTTGTTGACGTTTCACCTTTTTTGATTGGTATAATAATTTCTTGATTTGTAACTGCAACAGAAGTTGAATAATCAACATTATAAGTAGCTTTATCTTCGGTTATTTTAATATGAATTTGTCCATCTTGTTCTGCAACTTTAGAATAAATTAGATTTATTGTTTTCTCATTATCAATCTTACTAAAATCGATGCTTGCATCCTTAAAAGCAACAACAAAATCTTGTCCAATTGGATTGTTTTCATCATTACATGACCACAAAAAAGAAAGACTAAACAATAGGATATATATAAATATTTTTTTCATGATTTTTTGATTAATTAATTCCTAAATTGAAGGTAAGTTTAGCAAAATACGAACGTCCATATCCATACAAAATACTTGTAGAACCTTGGCTATGCGCACCATCATTTCCAGATGAACTGTTCAAATACTTTACATCAAAAAGATTTCTTGCACCAATTGTTAAACTAAGTTTTTTGTTCCAAAAACTTTGTCTTATTGACGCATCTATCCAGTTAAAAGCTTCTTGTTTACCTTTTACTAAAATTTGTTCACTTGTATTTGACGGATTATTTTTCAAGACAAATTGCTCTTGAGCTCCATTGTATTTATAGAAAAGTGAGAAAATTGTATTGGTTTTTGGCAAAGTGTACGAAACATTTGCATTGATTTGCGTTGAATAGAAATATTTATTTTTAACTGAATTTACAGCAACTGCTTCATCAATATCTTGCTTGATGCCTGTCAACGTAAAACCAACTCCTCCCGAAAATTGATGGACTTTGAATTGATTCAAATACGTAATACCTTGTACATCGTAATTATCAATATTACGATATTGATATTTCAATGGAGATTCTTCGACAACAATCAAATCAATCTTATCTTTCAGATTAATTTTCCACAACGATACTTTTTGCTCTAATGAATTATTTTCTCCGATATACCAATTCTTTTTTAAGTGAACAAAAGCAGAAACTCCTTTTTCTGGATTCAGATTTTCGTTTCCTTGCACATTATGATTGACGTCTACGAAATACGAATACATTTCCTCATAATTTGGCAAACGTGGTGAAGTACCAACAATCGCGCGCAATTCCCATTGTTTTCCAAATAGATATTTCGCACTCAAACTCATCACATACTGCTTATCAAATTGCTCCGAAAACATCACGCGAGCGCCTGGACGAAACGAAAGTTTATCATTTAGATTAATTTCAGAAGAAGCAAAAAAATCATACGTTCCTAATTTTCTTTCTATAGGTTTTTGGAAAAATTCTCCTGCCGAAGTTGAAGCAAAACCTTTTGTTTGATCGATTTCATAACCAAATTGAAAATCGAAATAATCATTTTTATTGATAAAATTGCTGAACATCCCTTTCGAATAATACACTTTTCGACTTTCATATTCGAATTTGTTTACATCATGTTCAACACCTTCAAGAATTTCATAATTATTCGATTTCAATTTTCTTTTTTGTTCTTGATACGAAAACGAAACATCATAATTAATTGCTTTTCTAAATCGTCCTGAAGCATTTAAGTGATTGTAAATACGATCTGTTGTGTACACTCTATCTTTTCCAAAATAATCTACCGTCGCAGTTGGCGCATTCGGTGCAAGAGTTGGATTGGGATCGTAATACTTAGTTTCTTCGTTGAAATATTCGAATTTATAAAACAAACGATAATTGTCTTTTTTATATTGAACAAATGCCTTTGCTGCATTTTGTTCTTTTGGCAACCATTCGTATCCTCTCAATCCGTCATTATTAGGATAATTCTTTCCTTTTTTATCATCAAAAAATCCTTGAAAATCATTACGTGAAAAACTTAAATTAGCGTAGATTTTGTCTGAAAATTTATGCCCGATTTTCAAGGATTGTATATGTCTTCCTTTATTTTTCCAATTGTATTCATCTCCAATTGTTTCCTCTTGCAAAGTCGCAGAAATATCAAATTTATTCTTCCCTCCTTTTTTAGTAATAATATTGATTACTCCCGCAATAGAATTTGCTCCATATTCCACTCCCATCGCACCTTCTACGATTTCTATTTGTTGAATATCATCTAAGTTAATCTGCGTTAAATCGGTATTATTCCCTAAACCTTCGTCGTTAACTAATGGAATATTGTCCACCAAAATTTTGAAATATTGTGCATCCAAACCAAACATTTGCACCGTCGATTTTCCTGTAGAAGAACTCGGAATAATATTCATATTCAATGTTTGATTTAAAACATCTGCCAATGTGTTTCCTGCTTGTCTCTCGATCATTTCTTGCGAAATCACTTTTACTTCGTAAATAGATTTCTTGACCGATTGCGCATTATATTGCCCAGAAATCACGGTTTGTTCCAAATTAATCGTCGAATCTTTTGGAAACGAATTAATTTCTTGAGCCTGTAGAATTAGTGTTGTAAGTAAGCTTAGTAGAAAAAAGCGCCTCTTCATTTGTCCTTAATTTTATTATTTAGAATTAGTCTAATAATTAATAAGACAAATGTAAACGAATTTTTTAATTTATTTTTATTTATTCTAAATTAATTTATTGAATAGTGATAAAAATCGAGCTTCGTCTTCTAATTCTGATAAAAGAATGAGATGTTAAAACATTATTAATCAATTTAATTGTTAAAGAATTAAATTAAGGAAAGTAAAAATTGAACGAAATTAAAACGAATTATTTTCGTTTAGGTTTTGTTTTCGTAACAGCAAAATAAGACGCTGTAAAAGCAGACAAACTTTTGTAACCGACTTTATAAGCGATTTCGCTCAATGTAAAATTATTGGTATCTATTAATTCAATACTTCTTAGAATTCGGACAAGTTGCATATATTTTTGAAGTGTAATTCCTGTTTCTTGTTTGAAAATTCGTTGCAAATTTCGAGCAGACATATTCGCTTTATCTGCTAATTCATTTAGATTAAAATTTGTGTATAATGAGAATGAATATATTCACTTACAGGAATTAAACGTCTATCAACAAGAACTGGCAATTCTAGATTATGGTTTTCATCGCAAAAATGAGGCAAACTATACAACATCGAATTTAAGAAAATCTTTTGCTCCTCCTCTTCAACCAAAAATTTATTCCATTTTGAAGCGTATAACATCATTTCCTTTAGAATCGGCGGTGCAACAAAAACATGGATATCGTTGTAAAAATCTTCCTTAAAAACTTCTTTAAATAAAATCAACATTGGATTGACCGTTTTCGCCTCGGAAGTTGTACGATGTAGCTTATTTGCAGGAATCCAAATCACTTGATTTTGAGGAACTAAATAAATCTTTTGTTCGATATAAAAATATTGGTAACCTTCTTCAACATAATTCAATTGGAAATAGTCATGCGAATGAACCTCATCTGCATTTTTACGATTTTTCTCGTACCAAACGTATGTATTGGTTGTCATATGATCCGAATATTCTCCAATAATTTGTTGTCGTACTTCATGACTTCG
>NZ_DFRA01000055.1:0-20416 GCF_002378465.1 Empedobacter sp. UBA3475
TTTTCAATCAAATGAACAACTTTATTCTTTATTAATCAAAATGCACAACGGGTAGTTTTAATAAAACACTTTTTTACTCTTTTATTAAATATATAGCGTATATTTGTAGTGTAAAAAAAGATTAAGGAATGTTATCAAAAACTTGTGAATACGCAATTAGGGCGTTGACTTTTATAGCTCAACAAACAAAAGACGGCAACAAGATCAGCATCAAGGATGTTGCAAAAGGAATTGATTCGCCTGAATATTTTATTGCGAAAATTTTACAAGAAATGACCAGAAAAGATTTATTGCAATCGACAAAAGGACCAACAGGCGGTTTTCATTTAAATGAAACCAATTTGAATAATTCATTGGCGAATATTGTAAAAGAATTTGACGGAGATAAAATTTTTAACGGTTGTGCATTAGGTTTAAAACAATGCTCGGAAACAAGTCCTTGTCCATTACACGATCAATTTAAAGGAATAAGAAACAATTTAAAACAATTATTAGAATCGACAACTATTCGAGATTTAGTTGAAAAATTGGAAACAAAAAATGTTTTTTTAAGACTGAATTTTGAATAAAAAAATTTAATTTTAAATCGGATAAATAAGTCTTTTATAAATTTAAAACCGAACTAATGAAAATAAAACATCCTTTTATATTTGCGCTTCTTTTCTTATGGATAGGAATTTTTATCAGCATAAGTTTTATTGAAACGCCTTTAAAATTTCAAGTCACTGGAATGACTTTACCGATTGCATTAGAATTAGGAAAAATCACATTTGGAATTTCAACAATTATTCAATTTGTACTTTTAGGAATTATCCTTCTCCTATTTTTTATCAACCGAAAAGAAATCAACTATCCAATGAAAATTTGTGTCATTATTCTAACGATTATTTTATGTCTTGAAAAATTTTGGATGTTACCTGTTTTGGATGCTCGAGCAGACATTTTAATGACAGGAAAAGGCTTACCTCCTACTCCTTTACACGACTATTTCATTTATGCAGAAAGTTTAAAATTGCTAATGTTAATTGTCTTTTGTGTCACATTAATTACAAAAAAAAATGAGCAAAGATTCTATTGAAAAAATGTCAGGACATTGGGTTTTGGCTAAAGTCGGAAAAAAAGTATTACGCCCTGGAGGGAAACAAATGACCGATAAAATGATCAAATTATTGGATATTAATTCAACGGATCATGTGGTAGAATTTGCGCCAGGATTAGGTTATACAGCAAATATTACACTTCAAAAAAATCCGAAAACCTATATAGGTATTGATTTAGAAGAAGCTATTGTAAAAGACTTAAATCTTAAATTCGGAAATGAGAAAACAACGTTCAAATTAGCTAACGCAGCTCAGACGGAATTGGACAATGAAAGTCAGACAAAAGTTTATGGAGAAGCTATGTTGACAATGCATGCTGATCACCGAAAAAGTGAAATCATACAAGAAGCCTTTCGTATTTTAAAAAATCAAGGCATCTATGCCATTCATGAGTTAGCATTAAAACCAGATCTGATTTCAGAAGAAATCAAAAAAGAGATTCAACGAGAATTGGCTGAAACCATGAAAGTAAATGCACGACCATTAACCATAGAAGAATGGAAAAATAGGTTAATAAATGAAGGATTTGAAATTATCACAATAGAAACTGCAGAAATGCACTTACTAGAACCGTCTCGATTAATCGACGATGAAGGATTTAATGGTTTCATGACTATTGTCAAAAACATTGCAACTCAACCTGAAATTAGAGAGCGTGTAATTAAAATGAAAAAAATATTTAAAAAATACGAAGAGCATCTTTGCGCTACAGTAATTATGGCTAAAAAAACAACTTAACAGATCAAGCACATGAAAAAATTTGTAATCCCTTTTGCAATGGTTTGTTTAGCTTTCGGAATGACAGCTTGTAAACAAACAACAAAATCTACTCAAACTACTGACACTGAAACAATCGCTATTTCGAATGAGGCAGCTGAAGAAGCAAAATTAACTTCTCCACCATTAGTTCCTGAACCAATCGGAGATAGAGCGGCTAAAAAATTAATTGTCCGTTTAGAAACAATCGAAAAAACAGGAGAATTAGCAGATGGTACGCAATATAATTTTTGGACTTTCGGAGGTACAGTTCCTGGTAGTTTTATTCGAGCACGAATTGGGGATGAGATTGAATTTCACCTAAAAAATAATGAAAACAGTGTATTTCCACACAATATTGACCTTCACGCAGTGAATGGTCCTGGAGGTGGAGCTGAAGCATCATTTGTTGCACCAGGTAAAGAAGCTGTATTCAATTTTAAAGCATTAAATCCTGGTTTATATGTTTACCACTGTGCTACTGCTCCAGTTGGAATGCATATCGCAAACGGGATGTATGGTTTAATCCTTATCGAACCAGAAGGTGGTTTACCAAAAGTTGACAAAGAATTCTACATTATGCAAGGAGATTTCTATGTAAAAGGAAACTTTGGCGACAAAGGAATGCAAGAATTTGACATGAATAAAGCTATTGCTGAAACACCTGATTATGTTGTATTCAACGGAAATACTGGAGGATTATTAGGCGACAATGAATTGCAAGCTAATGTTGGCGAAACCGTTCGTTTCTTTGTTGGAAATGGAGGTCCTAACTTAACTTCATCTTTCCACTTAATTGGAGAAATTTTCGATCGCGTATATCCTGAAGGTGGAAGTTTAGTAAACGAAAATGTTCAAACAACACTTATTCCTGCTGGTGGAGCTGCTATTGTAGAGTTCAAAGCTACTGTTCCAGGTGAATATGTAATTGTGGATCATGCTATTTTCAGAGCATTTAATAAAGGTGCTTTAGGAAAAATAAAAGTCAATGGAAATGACAATCCAAAAGTATTTAAGTCAAATAAATAATTAATCTCAGTTCAATTAATATGTACCGTTTAATCGTTATATTAACCGTATTTATTTCACTTTTATCTTGTTCTAAAACGACAACAACAGAACAAAAAAATGAAACCACCACTTTAGCTTTTATCCAAGATGATAAAAAAATGGTGAAAGTTGATGGTGGTTTCTATAAACCGTTTGTTGGAAATCAAGATAGTTTAGTTGAAGTGCAATCGTTTTATATCGATGAAACGGCTGTCACAAATCGCGAGTATATCAAATTTCTAAAGGCAAATCCGCAATGGACAAAAGACCAAGTAAAACGAATTTATGCCGATAGTACTTATTTGAAACATTGGACATCCAATTATGAGATTCCAAAAGGAGTAAGCTTAGATGCGCCTGTCACAAATGTTTCGTGGTTTGCTGCAAAAGCTTATGCCAAAAGTGTAGGAAAACGTTTACCAACAATCGATGAATGGGAATATACTGCACGTGCAGACGAACAAATGAAAGACGCAACAGAAGATCCGGCTTTTACCCAACGTATTCTTCAATTGTATCAAAACAAAATGAGTTATACGAAACCTGTCAAACAGTTTTCACCAAATGCTTGGGGTGTTTATGACCTTTATGGTTTAATTTGGGAATGGACAGATGATTTTAATTCGGTTATGCTTTCTGGTGAATCTAGAAAAGACAATACCGTAAATGAAACGCTTTTTTGTGCTGGTGCTTCGGTTACCTCATCAGATTTGAAAAATTATGCTGCCTTTATTCGTTTCGCTTTAAGAGGTAGTATTGAAGCTAATTACACGGTCAACAATTTAGGATTCCGTTGTGCAAAAGATATTAATTAACCTATAAAATAGAATAAGATGAAAAAAATTCTATTCCTTATGCTTCCACTAATTGTGTTGTTTTCTTGTCAATCAAAAACGGAAACAACCGTAACTGATTCTGAATCGATTTTCAATTTGCAATCCGAATGGCAAACACAAAATGGAAATGAAATCAAATTGGAAGAATTAAAAGGAAAAGTTTTGACTGTAGTGATGATTTATACTTCATGCAAAACGGCTTGTCCGCGATTGACATTGGACATGAAAGACATCGCAACAAAAGTCAATTACAAAGGAAAAGACTTGACTTATGTTTTGGTTTCTATTGATCCTAAAACAGATACACCAGAAAAAATGACCGATTTTCTAAAAAATAATAAAATAGATAATAAACAATGGTTATTTTTGAGAAGCTCTGAAGATAATACACGTGAATTTGCAAATAGCTTGGCAATGAAATACAAACAAATTTCTCCAATCGATTTCTCTCATTCAAACATTATCAGCGTTTTTTCGAAAGAAGGTATTTTAGTTCACCAAAAAGAAGGCTTAGCTATTGACATTGATGAAACGGTGGATGCTATAAAAAAACAACTAAATTAAGAACAATAAAAAATTACGAAATGAAAAAATTAACTTTTATGATGGCCGCTCTTGTTGCGGTGTCGTTCTATTCTTGCAACAAAGCAGAAGACAAAAAATCGACAGATAGCGAAATTGATTATTCAACTGTTGATGTTGGAAAACCAGCTGAAGCACCTCAAGCAGCAGAATTAACAAGTGCTGAAAAAGGAAAAAACTTAGTTGAAAAAGCAGACTGTTTATCTTGTCACACAGTTGACACAAAATTGATTGGACCATCTTATCAAGATGTTGCAGCAAAATATACAGAAGCTGATCGTGATATGTTGGCATCAAAAATTATTGAAGGAGGAAAAGGAAATTGGGGCGATATTCCAATGACACCTCACTCTACAGTAACAAAAGATGAAGCTGGTCAAATGATCGATTATGTTTTATCATTGAAAAAATAATCCCTATAACTCCCCGACATAGGTTGGGGAGTTTTTCAAAAAAATTTAAATTAATAAAGGATATAAAAGTATTTTATTATGAACACTAGAACAGACTTAATAGGAGAAATGGTTGCAGAAGATTTTAGAACTGCTGCAGTTTTCAAAAAATATGGAATTGATTTTTGTTGCCGTGGAGGAAGAACAATCGAAGATGCGTGTAAAGACAAAACTGTCGATGCCGAAACGATTTACAACGAATTAGAAAATATTCCAAATCAATCGAATAATAACATCGATTTCAAATCTTGGCCATTGGATTTATTGGTAGAATATGTGGAAAAAACTCACCATGCTTATGTGGAAGAAAAAATACCTGTTTTACTCGCTTTCTTAGACAAATTATGCAAAGTTCATGGTGAAAGACATCCAGTACTTTATGAAATAAACGCTTTATTTAATCAAACAGCTCAAGATTTGAGTGCTCATTTAAAAAAAGAAGAATTAATTCTTTTTCCATTTATCAAAAAAATGACTCATGCAAAGAAAAGAGGAATAGAATTAGAAGTTCCTCATTTTGGTACAGTTGAAAATCCAGTTCACATGATGGAACATGAACATACCGCAGAAGGTGATCGTTTTGCAAGGATTGCAGAACTTACCAATCATTACACTCCACCAGCAGATGCGTGTAACACTTATCGCGTGACCTATGCAATGTTAGAAGAATTCGAGAATGATTTGCATACTCATATTCACATCGAAAACAACATTCTATTTCCAAAATCTATTCAATTAGAAAAAGAACTTAAATAAGTTTATTCACTCCCAATAATCCCCTTATTGGGAGTTTTTGATTCTTTAATTCATTATTATTTAAGATATTTTCACTTATAGTTTTGTAACTTTTTGATGATTGATGCGTCTTATTTGTAAACAACCCTATAAATGAAAAAATATTTTCTTCCAATTATTTGTATTGCATCTGTTCATACTTTTGCTCAACAAGAAATAAAAGGAACTTTTCAATATACCAATCAAGCTCCAATAGCGTTAGCAGATGTAATCATTTTTCAAGGCGAAAAAATTATAGATGAAATTTCTACTGACAAAAATGGGCACTTTACGGTTATTTTAGAAGAAGGAACTTATACGTATAGAATTGAAGAAGCTGGAATTTTACTTCATTCATCCTCTCTCACGATTATGAATCATACGGATTTAGGAATTATTTTAGTTCCTAAAACTGAAAATGTAACCTTAACGGAAGCTGTTGTTACAGGTCAAAAAAAATTAGTTGAAAAGAAAGTAGACCGATTAATTTTCAATGTCGATCAAGCAGAAGGTGCAAAAGGTGGAAATGCCTTAGATGCATTGAAACTTGCGCCACGTATCGAGGTGGAAGAAGCGACAGATGCTATTTCGATTATAGGAAAAGGTTCAGTAAGCGTCATGATTAATGACCGATTAATGCAAATGAGCAGTGAACAATTGTCAAATTATCTAAAAACCATTCGAACAGAAGATATTGAAAAAATTGAAGTCATTACAAATCCTCCAGCCAAATACGATGCGACAGGAAACAGTGGAATCATCAATATTGTATTGAAAAATGCAAAACAAGAAAGTTTGAATGGTTCTATTTCGACTTCATACAACCAGCAAAAATACGGTGGATTCAATTTGAACGGGAATATCAATTACCGCAAAGGAAAATGGACATTAACCTCTAATATTTATAGTGGTAAAGGAAATTGGTATGGTAAAAGTAAAAACACAACTTTATATCCAGATCAAAAATGGACTTCGGACGGAATTAATAAAAATGAGAACAATTATTATGGTGGTCGAATTGGTATTGATTATCAAATCAATGACAACTTAATTACAGGTTTCAATTTAGATATTTCAGATGGTAAAGGAGAAAGTAAAGGAAATTCAGTCATTGATATTTTCGATTTAGTGAACAACAAAACAAATCGTTATATGACGACGAATTGGGATGGTGGAAAATGGAATTGGAATTATCTGGGATTAAATTACCATATCATCAAAAAATTCAAAACGGAAGGTAAAAAGTTAACATTCGATTTTGACTATTCGAATAACGGAAACGATAGCAATAACAAAAATATCAGTAACGAATTTGATCCTAATTGGGCAGAAATCCCTGGTAAATACGAAAATAATTACAGCTTAAATGACGGCTCTTCAAACCGATTCAATGCAAGTATCGATATGGAGCATCCTGTTAATTCGTGGAAAATGAATTATGGAACGCGTTTACGTTGGGCAACAGATGAAGCGGAAAATCAACGATTTTTAAAACTTAATCCGAATGATAATTTCCATGAAGATACCGATTTTGCAAGCAAATACAATTACAAAGAGAATGTCTACGCATTGTATTATTCGGTAGAAAAACAATTGAGTGAAAAGCTGACAGGAAAAGTTGGGTTACGCTATGAGCATGCACAAGTGAAAAGCATTATGGAAGATCCGAAAAATAATTACGAAAAAACTTATGACGGCTTATATCCTACCGCTTATTTGATGTATCAATCATCGGAAAATCATTCGTTTACATTAAACTATAGTCGTCGTGTAGATCGTCCATTTATTTGGTATTTAAATCCAAGAAGAACGAAACAAAATGAGTATAATTATTCAGAAGGAAATCCAAATTTGACGCCTTCTAATTCGAATAATTTCGAGTTAGAGCATGCGTATAAAGATTTATTGGTAACAAGTTTGTATTACCGCAATGCGAATGATCTTTTTGAACAAGTAAGCATCATGGATCCTGATACCAAGATTACACTTTCTAAGCCTTATAATATTGGAAAAACATATAGTATTGGTTTAAGTGAAAACATCAACGTAAAACCTTATAAATGGTGGAAAGTAAATGCTTCGGCAGATGTTTTCTATCGTAAAACAACCAGTAAAATTCCTGAAATGAATTATACATTAGACGGAATGAATGGGGAATTTAGAATTACAAATAATTTAGATTTAAATAAAAAGAAAACACTTTTTGCTAATTACACTTATTCATATTATACAAAAAGTACAGATGGATTAGACAAATTTGGAGATTTTATGCGTCATAACATTGGTATGAGAGCAATGGTATTTAAAAAGAAATTACAACTTTCGGCAAATATCTCTAACCTTTTCGAAAATAAAAATGGAACTTACACAAGTACGTCTAACAACGTAACAAATATGGGAGTTAATCAAGCTTTCAGAATGTATCGTATTGGAATTAGTTACAATTTCGGAAAACAATTTAATATAGAACGCTCAAAATCTAACCAAGAACAAAGCGGCGGAGGCGGTGGAGGAAATGGTTAAAATTTATTCCTGAATGAATAGAACCTGAACAAATCTGTTCAGGTTTTATTTTTTTATAATGATTATTGATCCAATTCTATCAATAGTTTTTTTAATTTGGATATACTTGTAATATATCTTGATATAAAGATATATTTAAAACCAATAAGAAAATTATTCAAACAGAAAATATACCAATTGCAAATGGACACTACTCACAATGTAAAATAATGGAATTCTATTTCTGGTCAATTACCAATAGATTGCGAAACCAAAAAAATTCTGTTAACAATTTTAGAGCAAACTAACTTAGTTTTTAAAAATATCGAAACGATATTACATGAAGCTAATAGCGATAAAAACCATGTATTTCTGGTGGAAATGTCAATTTAAACACTTTACCTTTTTAGAAATTGTTGTATAAATAATAAACCCCTAAAACATAAATTTCAGGGGTTTTGTATTGCAATAATATTCTGTTAAATCGAATAATTACGATGTCCAAAGATCGAACTCCCAATGCGAACCATTGTACTGCCTTCTTCTATCGCGATTTGATAATCTCCTGACATTCCCATTGATAAAATAGAAATGTTTTGATAAATAGATTTCAATGAATCAAAGTTAGATTTTAAAGAACGGAATTCTTCATGAATCTGACTTTCATCTTCCGTAAACGTTGCCATTCCCATCAATCCAACTACGCGAACATTTGGTAAATGCTGAATTTCTTCTTGCATTATCTGTTGAATTTCTTCTTCATCCAAGCCAAATTTTGTTTCTTCATCTGCTATAAATTGTTGCAACAACACATCAATTACGCGATTATTTTTTTCGGCTTGTTTGTGAATTTCTTTCAACAATTTTAAACTATCAACACCATGTATCAAATGCACAAAAGGCGCCATATACTTCACTTTGTTGGTTTGCACATGACCAATCATATGCCAACGTATATCCTTTGGAAGAACTTCGTATTTATCGCACATTTCTTGAATCTTGTTTTCACCAAAATCTCGCATTCCAGCCGCATAAGCTTCTTGCAAATCCTCCACAGGTTTTGTCTTAGAAACCGCTACCAATATCACATGAGCAGGAATTGTAGCTTCGATTGTTTTTAAATTTTCTTGAATACTCATTTTTTATTCTTTCAAATCAAATACAGCAAAACCGCTTAATGGTTTTGGTTCGATATATGTACTTTTTGGTGGCATTTTAAGCCCTAAATCCGCAATCAATTGCAAATCCTTCACATCCACTGGATAAAAAGCAAAAGCTGCAATATAATCGTGATGATCAACTTTATTTTTAAGCGCTTCTACTCCTTCTCTATTGCGCGTACCACATTCGTAATGAATGCGTTTATCCTTTTTAGAATCTTGAATATTTAGAATTGGTTTCATCACATTTTCTTCGAAAATATAAGTATCCAATTCGCTTAAACCTTCTGTCATTAATACATTATTTTTGACATATAAACTATAATATTGACCATCTAAATACATCACAATATGATGTTTTTTGGTTGGCACAACTAATTCATCACCTTTCGGAATAATTTCAAAATCAGCTTCTAAAGCAGTTAAAAACACTTCTGGAGTTAAGCCGTTTAAATCTTTAATTAATCGATTATAATCATTGATAATCAAATCTTCATTCGAAACTAAAAGTGCTAACGTATAATTAAACGCTTCATCACCATAGACTTCATCTTTCGAATTTTCAATCGCAAATTTTGTGTATCGCTCCGAACTTTCCATACGATGATGTCCATCTGCAATATACAATTCGTCTAATTTTTCGATTGAATCTTTTAATTGTTTTAAATTTAAACGATTATCAACTCTCCACAACAAATGTTGCGTTCCGTTTTCTTCTTCTATTTTCAGAATCGGCTTGCGTTTCATTTCCGTATCAATCAACAAATCTACACGTTGAGCAGGTTTATAGGTCAACAAAACAGGTTCCGCATGGAAATGAGATTCTTTCAAATAATCAGCAAATAATTCCACACGACGCTCCAAAGTTTCTTCGTGCTTTTTTATTTTATTTTGACGATAATCATCAATATTCACCAAGCCTAAAAGTCCTTTTGTTTCGCGTCCATCAGGCTGTATGACTTGATAAATATAAAAAGACGACTTGTCTTGCGTTAATATTTTTTTCGAAATAAAATCCTCAAAATTCTCACGAACTTTTCTGAATTTCTCTTTCGGATCTTGAATCGTTTCGTCCCAAGTTGGCAAAATAATATGCAAAAAAGAGTTTTCTCTGTTATTGATATAATAATCCAATTCTTCTTTCGAATATTGATTAACGGCAAGCGTCACAAATTCTTGAGAAGTTTCTTCTGTAGGTCGAATTCCTTTGAATGGTTTAAATTGAGGCATTTTGAATAGTTTTAGATAGAATGAAACTCAAAATTATTTTCCGTAAATCTCAACGATTTGCGAAGCTAATTCAGTTCCAATTCTGTCCTGCGCTTCATTCGTAGAACCTGCAATATGAGGAGATAATGACAAAGATTCGTTCATCAACAAGCCCATTTCTGGTGTTGGCTCATTCTCAAAAACATCTAAGGCTGCTCCAGCAACTTTTCCGTCTTCAATTGCATCAACCAAAGCACGCTCGTCAACTACTCCACCACGAGCCGTATTAATTACAATCACGCCATCTTTCATTTTTGCAAATTCTTTTTCACCCAAAATATATCCATCTTGTGCTGGAACATGCAGCGAAATGAAATCTGCTTTTGTAATGACTTCATCAAAATCAACAGAAGTGATGGTAAACGTTAATTTTTGACCATCAAAAAATTCTAATTCAATGTCACGTGTTGCTGGGAATTTATCATACACTAAAATATTCATTCCTAAACCAATCGCTTCACGAATTACTTCTACACCGATACGGCCAAAACCGATTACACCCATTGTTTTTCCTCTCAATTCGATTGCTTTTGCGTAAGCTTTTTTCAATCCATTGAAGTTAGAATCTCCTTCTAAAGGCATATTACGATTGGCTTGGTGTAAATTACGAACGATAGAAAACAAATGCGCAATTACAAATTCTGCTACAGATTGAGAAGAAGATGCTGGCGTATTAATCACCTGAATTCCTTTTTCGCGTGCATAAGCAACATCGATATTGTCCATACCAACTCCTCCACGACCGATAATTTTAAGATTTGTCGCATCAATCAAAGGTTGACGAACTTTAGTCGCAGAACGCACTAAAAGTACTTCAACTCCATTTTCGTTGATATAATTTTCTAATTGTTCTTGTGCTACGTGAGCAGTTATTACTTCGAAACCTTTTGCTTCTAAAGCTTCTATTCCTGCCTTAGAAATTCCATCGTTTGCTAATATTTTCATGTTATTATTATAGAATTAAGATGTAGATTTTAGATGTTAGATAATATATTTCTCAATACTAATATCTAGCATCTAATGTCTGCTGATTAACCAAATTTTTGTTCAAATTGTTTCATTACTTCTACCAAAACTTGAACAGATTCTAATGGTAAAGCATTGTACATAGACGCACGGTATCCACCAACATCACGGTGACCAGCCAAAGAAACAACTCCAGCTTCTTTTAACATTGCATCAAAATCAGCTTTGAAATCTTCGTTATTTAAGACAAAAGTGGCATTCATTTGAGAACGATCTTCTGTTGCAGCAGTTCCTGTAAATAATCCGTTACGATCAATTTCAGCATACATTGCATCTGCTTTTGCAGTATTAATTTTTGCAATCGCTTCTACTCCACCTTGCTCTTTTAACCATTGTAAATTTAACATGACACCGTAAATTGCAATTACTGGCCACGTATTAAACGATGATTCTTTTTTGATATGTGTTTCGTAGTTTAAATAATCGGGAATATTACGTCCCGTTTTACCTAATAAATCTTTTTGAACGATTGCAACAGCAGAACCTGCAGGTCCCATATTTTTTTGGGCTCCAGCATAGATTACACCAAATTTAGAAACATCAATTGTGCGAGATAAAATATCCGAAGACATATCACAAACTATTGGAACTGGAGAATTTGGAAACTCTTTCATTTGTGTTCCAAAAATGGTATTATTTGATGTGCAGTGGAAATAATCAACATCTGAAGGAACAGTATATCCTTTTGGAATATAACTATAATTTTGATCTTTTGAAGAAGCAATAACTTCGATTTCTCCGAAACGCTTCGCTTCTTTGATAGCATTTTCTGCCCATTTTCCTGTTTGTGTATAAGCTGCTTTTCCGCCTTCTTTCAATAAATTGTAAGCTACAGTAGGAAATTGCAATGAAGCTCCACCTTGCATAAAAACTACGTCATGTGTTTCTGGAACATTCATCAATTCTTTTACCAACGCTCTTGCTGTATCAATTACTTCTACCGCATCTTTGCGACGGTGAGAAATTTCTAAAATTGATGTTCCTGAATTGTTGAAATCTAAACAAGCTTGAGCCATTTTGTCGAAAACAACTTGTGGTAAAATGCATGGTCCTGCACTAAAATTGTGAATTTTCATAATTAAAATTGTTGTGTGTTTGTGTGTCTAATTTGTAAACAAATATAGTAAATCAAATATGGAAAAAAGTGAATAATTACTTTACTTTTGAACAGAATACAAACAAAAAACCCTAAACTAATTCAGTTTAGGGTTTTTCTATTATTTGATTGAATATTTATTTTAGTATTGAACAAAATCAACATTCAATTCTTCTGCTTTGCGTTTGTAATATCCGTCAGCTAATTTATCTTTAATCTCAGCAAATGAGTTTAACGTATATTCGATGTGTTCGTCTTCGTGAGCAGCAGTTGGAATAATACGGAAAATAATCATTCCTTTTGGAATAACTGGATAAACTACTACAGAAACGAAAATACCATATTCTTCGCGCATTTCTTTTGCCAATACAGTCGCTTCGATAGGAGAACCATTCAATACGATTGGCGTAACACATGTGTTAGAACCTCCAATATCAAATCCTCTTTCTTCTAATCCTTTCTGAATTTTTTCTACATTGTGCCATAACTTATCTTTAAGCTCTGGTTGAGAACGTAATAACTCAAGACGTTTTAAACCTCCGATTACCATTGGCATTGTCAATGATTTAGCAAAAATTTGAGAACGTAAGTTATATTTTAAAATACGAATAATGTCTTTGTTACCTGCAATAAATGCTCCGAAACCTGCCATAGATTTTGCAAAAGTTGAGAAATAGATATCAATCTTATCTTGACAACCTTGCTCCTCTCCGGCTCCAGCTCCAGTTTTACCTAATGTACCAAAACCGTGTGCATCGTCTACTAATAAACGGAATTTGTATTCATCTTTGTAAGCCGCAATCTCTTTCAAAATACCTTGCTTACCAGTCATTCCAAAAACACCTTCTGTAATCACTAAAATTCCGCCTCCTTGTTTATCAGCTAATTTACGTGCACGAGCAATTGTTTTTTCAAAACTTTCGATGTTGTTGTGTTGGTAAATAAAACGTTTACCAAAGTGTAAACGAACTCCATCAACAATACAAGCATGACATTCAGCATCATAAACGATTACATCATTTTTAGATACTAAAGCATCAATTGTAGATACCATTCCTTGGTATCCAAAATTCATTAAATAAGCAGACTCTTTTTGAACAAAATCAGCCAATTCTTGCTCTAATTGTGCGTGAAAATCTGTTTGTCCAGACATTGCGCGAGCTCCCATTGGATAAGCCATACCATATTCAGCTGCCGCATCAGCATCAGCTTTACGAACTTCTGGATGGTTAGCTAAACCTAAATAGTTATTGATTGACCAAGTAATTACTTTTTTACCTTGGAATTCCATTACGGGTCCAATTTCTCCTTTTAACTGTGGAAAAACATAATAACCTTCACCATAATCAGCGAATTGACCTAATGGTCCAGGGTTCTGTTTTAAACGTTCAAAAATGTCCATTTTATTATAGTTTAATTTTTTATTAATTGAAAAAAAGTAGAAAGTGAACGAACACTACCTACTTTAAATATTTAATTTTTACAAATATACGTATTATTTAATTCTTTCGACTGTTGCTCGAGCTTCTAAACCATTGAGTCTGCTATTTGTAAAGCCTTGCTCTGCCATCCAATCATCACTAAAAACTTTTGTCATATAGCGCGAACCATGGTCTGGATACAAAATTACAACTAAAGAATTTTCGTCAAATTCTCCAGCTTCAGCCAATTGTTTATATGCTTGTGTTGCAGCACCAGAAGTATATCCTGCCATAATTCCTTCTTTCAAAGCAATTTCTCTTGTACGATAAGCAGCTTCTTCGTCTGTCACTTTGATAAAAGAATCAACCATTTCAAAATCTAAAGCTCCAGGAACTAAATTTTTTCCCATTCCTTCGATTCTGTAAGGATAGATATCATTCTGATCAATTTTTCCAGTTTCGTGATAACCTTTCAATATTGATCCATAAGCATCAACTCCGATGATTTTCACATCTGGGTTTTGCTCTTTTATATAACGTGCACTACCTGTCAAAGTTCCTCCTGTACCTGTACAACCGATTAGGTGAGTAATTTTACCCTCTGTTTGATTCCAGATTTCAGGACCTGTTGTTAAATAGTGAGCTTCTGTATTCCCTTGATTAAAATATTGATTAATATAAAGAGAATTTGGCGTTTCCGCAGCAATACGTTTTGCTACTTCGTAATATGATCTTGGATCATCAGCAGGTACATTCGCAGGGCACAAAAATACTTTTGCTCCCATCGCTTTCAAGAATGAAATCTTTTCTGCCTTTGTTTTATCCGATACCGCTAAGATACATTTGTACCCTTTTACGATAGCCACCATAGCTACAGCAAATCCAGTGTTACCTGAAGTTGTTTCTACAATCGTAGCACCAGGTTTTAATAGACCATTTTTTTCAGCCTCTTCTATAATATGTAAAGCTATTCTGTCTTTTGTTGAATGTCCAGGATTGTAACATTCTAACTTTGCATAAACTTCGCCTGGAATGTCTTGGTTAATTCTGTTTAACTGAACTAATGGAGTATCTCCAATTAACTCTAAAACGTTTTTATATTTACCAGTCATTTCACAAATATTCTTTTCTAACAAAAAGCAAAATTAAGGATTTTTTAATTAATTGTTAAAAGATTAACACGTAAAATTAATCATATTACAATTTTAAACTTAAATTCTTATGATTTACTCGTTATTAAATTAGTTATTATTTAAATTAAAAATATGTTCTAAAATTCTTTTATCAGCAAGTGTAAAAGCAATTTTTCTTCTTTCCATCATTTTTTCTGCAGCTTCACAAGCTTTATCAAAATTAAAAACAGGAGCGTCTGATTGTCCACCCCAACTATAATGTTTAATCATATTTGGTGGAAAACCTGATTGAAAAACGTTCGCACAAACTCCAACAACTGTACCAGTATTAAATTGTGTATTGATTGCAGATTTAGCATAATCGCCCATTATTAAACCACAAAATTGCAAACCTGTTTTTACAAATCTTTTTTGGTTATAACTCCATAACTTTACTTCTGCATAATTATTTTTCAAGTTTGAGTTATTTGTATCCGCGCCTAAATTGCACCATTCTCCAATTACAGAATTCCCTAAAAACCCATCATGTCCTTTATTTGAATATGCTATTAGGATTGAATTATTTAATTCACCACCAACTTTACAAAAAGGACCAATCGTACAACCAGCATATATTTTTGCACCCATATTTATTTTTGCATGCTCGCATAAAGCTAATCCGCCACGAATCATAGAACCTTCCATAATTTCGGCATCTTTTCCAATATAAATTGGACCTTCTGATGCATTCAAAATAGAAAATTCAACTTTCGCACCTTCTTCAATAAATATTTTTTCAGGAGCTAAAACTTGGTTGGTTGTAGATATTGATTGAGAAGTTCTTCCTTTTGTCACCAAATCAAAATCAAATTCAATTGCCTGGAAATTGTAAGTAAACAGATCCCAAGAATGTTGTAGATGAATTACTTCATCTTCAAATTGAATAATATCTGATGTGATTTTTGGAGTTTCTTCAGTTGATTTAACTGCTACAAGTTGATTGTCAAAAATTAGGGTTTGGTTTGGTTTTAAATTCTTTATCGCTTCAATTAATTTTTCATTCGGAAAAAAAGTTGGGTTGATAAATGTATTTTCTGTTTGAAGTTTAGCAGGAAATTTTTCTTGCAAATAAGGTTTCGTTTGATAAGAAACCTCTGTATTTAGTATTTTTTCCCAACGTTCTGCAAAACTCAATATCCCCATTCTTAGGGCAGCTACAGGTCTTGTAAATGTTAGGGGCAAAAAATCTTCCCATTCTTCGCCATCAAAAAGAACTATGTTCATTGATCTATGAATTTGTGCAAATTTAAAAATAATTATTTTATAAGTCGATAATATCAATATAGATTCTATCGACAGCCCTCCTAAAATAAATCATTCAAAATATTTGGTTGATGTAAAAAGGTCGTCGTAATTTTAGGCACATTTTAAAAACATTTTTCATTTTGAAATCAGCTCCGATTCATTTTGGTTCAATCGCATATATATTAGACGATTACCTTGCAAATAACACTTTTTCTTCTATCTTCTTTTTGGTAGATGAGAACACTCATGTGCATTGTTTACCGCTATTATTAGCCGATTTGGACAATATTTCTGCTTACGAAATCCTTGAAATTGACTCTGGAGAAGAAAATAAAAACATCGATACTGTAACTAATCTTTGGTTAGCATTAAGCGAGTTGGGTGCAGATCGTCATTCATTAGTTATTAATGTTGGTGGTGGAGTTTTAACGGATATGGGAGGTTTTATGGCTTCTACTTTCAAGCGTGGAATCAAATTCATCAACATTCCAACTACGTTATTATCGCAAGTTGATGCTTCTGCTGGTGGAAAAAATGGAATTGATTTGGAAGGAATGAAAAACATGATTGGGACATTTACACAGCCGGAAATGGTGTTAGTTGA
Source organism: Empedobacter sp. UBA3475 (assembly GCF_002378465.1). Lineage (NCBI taxonomy): Bacteria > Pseudomonadati > Bacteroidota > Flavobacteriia > Flavobacteriales > Weeksellaceae > Empedobacter > Empedobacter sp. UBA3475. The sequence goes on from NZ_DFRA01000055.1 coordinate 17,046, forward strand.
TCCTAAATTTTTGTTGACATTAGAGCAACGTCAAGTAAAATCTGGCTTAGCCGAAATGTTAAAACATGGTTTAATCAAGAACCGTGATCATTGGGATAATTTGGTGCAATTACCTTCGCACGATGCCGAATCTTTAGCTCCTTTTATCATGGATTCTATTCATATCAAAGAAAATGTGGTTGACAATGATCCATATGAAAAAGGTGAACGCAAAATTTTAAATTTTGGTCATACAATAGGTCATGCTATAGAAAGTGAATCCTTAGAAACTGATTTTCCGCTTTTACATGGAGAAGCAATTGTAATCGGAATGATTATTGAGACATTCCTTAGTTATGATCAAGAATTAATTTCTAAAGCTGATGTGGAAGAGGTTTGCGAAAGTTTTTCGTCAATGTATGCATTAAATACAATTGATATGAAAATTTTTCCGAACTTAATGGAATGGATGAAACACGACAAAAAAAATCAAAACAATTCAATCAACTTTAGTTTGATCAACAAGATTGGAAATTGTCGTTATGATGTAGTTTGTACTGAAGAAGAAATCAGACAAGCTTTTGAAAAATATAATCAATGGATTGCCTAAAAAAATATACTTCTTTTTTTGTTGTTGGATTAATAATGAGCCTTATGGCTGCTTGTACATCTCAACACAAGAAAGAAGATGCTAAAGTAGAACAACCTTCAAACACTGTTACGATGAACGAAAAACCTCAATTCAATATCAATAAGTCAAACGAAGAATGGAAAAAAGAACTTTCTTCTGAAGAATATTATGTTTTAAGAGAAGCTGGAACAGAACGTCCTTTTACAGGAAAATTCAACATGCATTTCGAAAACGGAATTTATACATGTAATGCGTGTGGAGAAGAATTGTTTTCTTCTTCTTCTAAGTTTGATGGACATTGTGGTTGGCCAAGTTTTGACAAAGAAATAAAAGAAGGTAAAATTGTAGAACGCGTAGACACTTCGCACGGAATGAAGAGAACAGAAATTCTTTGCGGAAATTGTGGAAGCCATTTAGGACACGTTTTTGATGACGGACCTACAGAAACTGGTTTACGTTATTGTGTGAATTCGCTTTCGTTAGATTTCAAACCTGTAAAATAAAATCAAAAAGCTGTTTCGACAGCTTTTTTAATGCAAAAATACTTTATGAAAATACTTCGTATCATTATCGTTCTTATCTTATTGTTATTAATTTATAACGGTGTTTACAATTACAATTTAATGGTGAATATAAGAACAACCGATCGTCCGATTAATCCATTGCGCTACATCTTTTTCGGTTTTTATTTCTTCTTAATTCTTTTGAATTTGATCGAATATATTCGTGGAAAATTTACTTACGGATCATTCAAAAAAGTAATTTATTATTTAATTTTTGCTGGATATTTAGCGTGTATTTTCATGTTCAAATACAACAATTATCACATTCCGGGTTTGCCACTTTTGGGTTATTTTACATTGGTCGGAACTACCTTATTTATGTTGAGTCAAATCATCAAAAACAAACCTCCGTACAAACGCATAAAAAAATAATTCTTCGAAATGAGTTTGGTTTCGGATAGAATTACGTTCAAACAAATTAATCAATTAGCGATTCCTGCGATTTTTTCGGGAATTGCCGAATCTCTTATTACCTTAACCGATATTGCTATGGTGGGTAATGTAAAAGAATATTCGGTTGAAGCACTTGCTGCTACTGGTTTAGTTGGTTCTTTTCTTTCAGGAATTATCTGGATTGTTGCCCAAACCAAAACCTCTATTTCGTCTTTGGTTTCGCAAAGTTTTGGAGCAAATAAATTGGAAAGTCTCAAAACTTTAGTTCCGCAAGCGATGTATTTCAATATATTTTTGAGTTTACTTATTTTTGTTCCAACGTATTTTTTTGCACAAAATCTATTCGAGTTGTACAATGCAAAAGATTTGGTTCTTCAATTTTCAGTAGATTATTACAAAATCAGAGCATTTGGTTTTCCATTAACACTTATTTCGCTCACTCTTTTTGGAGCATTTAGAGGAATGCAAAACACCGTTTGGGCAATGAAATGTAGTTTAACAGCTGCATTTGTTCATGTCTTTTTAGACTATATTCTAATCTTTGGAGTAAATGGGATAATCCCCGCTTATCATATTAAAGGCGCTGCTTATGCAAGTTTAATTGCGCAATTGATTATGGTAATTATGGCGTTTTACTACTATTTCACGAAAACTTCATTTGGATTAAATCCAGGAAAAACCATTCATCCACTTTTTAAGAAATATGTCAACTTAAGTTTCAATTTTATTTTGCGAACAGCTTCACTGAATGTTGCATTTTTTCTTGCCAATTCTTATGCCACCGATTATGGAAAAGATTATATCGCAGCTCAAAGTATTTTGATGAATATTTGGTTGTTCTTTTCATTTTTTATCGATGGATATGCTGGCGCTGGAAATGCAATGGCAGGACGATTACAAGGCGAACGAAATTATTCTAAACTTTGGATTTTAAGCAAAAATATTTCTAAATATTCTGTTTTAATTGCATGTATTTTAATTACTATTTGTTTCATTTTTTATAATCAAATTGGGCAAATTTTCAATCAAGACCCGAATGTTTTGACCATTTTCAATTCGGTATTTTGGATGGTTTTACTGATGCAACCAATCAACACATTGGCTTATATTTTTGATGGATTTTTCAAGGGAATGGGCGATGCAAAACTCTTGCGAAACAACTTAATTATCGCAACATTTCTTGGTTTTCTACCAACCATTTATCTTGCAGATTACTTTGGTTTAAGTATTTATGGAATCTGGATTGCATTCGGCATTTGGATGTTTTTACGCAGTTTTCCGTTGATATATATTTTTAGAAAACGAGTTTTGAATCAATAAAAAAAGTCGCACAAGAGCGACTTTTACAATTTATCTAAATTCTATTTTTCTTAAGGTGTAGAAATAGAAGCTTGTTGAATTTTTCTGTTGAAATAAATTTTAGAAAAACGAGTTCTATCAAGCTAAAATTATTTAATATTAAACTGTAAATCTCTCTCGATAGAGTTATTAAGTTTCTTTAATTCTTCTTTCTTTTTAAGTTTTTTTTCTTGATCAATCTTTGCATTTTCTCCCGTTTTTGCAGTGATAACTTCTGGATTTTCTTTATAATCTTTGATATATTTTACAAATTCAGATTTTTGCGAATTAATCTTATTAAAATCCTTATAAATCGGATATTCAACATCATCTTCGTTTTCTTTTATACTAATTGGTACATCAAGAAAGCTATCAACCAACTTCATCATTTACAAATAAAACAATACAATTAAGTAAACTTTCGGCTGGAGTTTACATCGTAAAAGTACAATCTGCCGATAAAGTTG